>NZ_JBHOFD010000007.1:0-211373 GCF_046543445.1 Paenibacillus nanchangensis | reverse complement strand
AAAATTCATCGTTTGGATGTTTTCGGTACGAATAACGGATCTGGAGTCCGCAAGGCAACCCAAAAGGCCAAGAATTTCAGAAATAACGTCCGCTGGGTCCGGGAAGACCTCTGTATCGCGTTCTGTGTGTGGGAAACGTAAGTAAAACGGCAACAGCGGCAGTCGAGGACATTGTTTATCTCCTTTTAGGGCGCGGGCGCCAGTAGATTTATTTCAAAGGCCAAATGTTAGCACCTACAGGAATTTTATTTACGCGGAGGATCCATCGTTTGGATGTTTTTGGTAGGAATAACGGATCTGGAGTCCGCAAGGCATACCAAAAAGCCAAGAATTTCAGAAATAACGTCCGCTGGGTCCGGGAAGACCTCTGTCTATTGTATCTTTTGCGGCTGATATTTCGTTAAGCTTGCTTGTTCGGCTTCAGTAAGGTGGTCGGACACCTTGCTGATTGAATTATCTTTTAATGAAAACCGGTAAAGAATCGCTGGATTCTCAGCGTCATCCGGCATACTTAAGAAGTCGAACCCTTGCCCGTCTTTATGCCAAGCTACTGAGGTAATCAGCCTGTAGTCATTTTTAGAAAGTTCCGAATAACGGTTATCCTCGGTATTGTACAATGCTATGTAACTAGAGCCTATGTCACCAGTGCCAAAGGCTATGGTATTCCCATCGGGGGACCAATTATAACTATCTATTTTTTCACTGGAAATCCCTTTGTTCTGAATATCATTTAGCATTATTTGTTTTCCGCTTAAGAGATTCAAAATTATTAATCTTGAGCCTTCGTGATCCCGCACATGAACAGCTAGTTGATTGTTATTCGATAAGCTCACTGAATGAATGCCTAATGGCTTCTTAGCAAGCTCAATGGTATGATTCCCGTTGCTGCCTGCAACAGTTATAGAACTTATCACTGTATTGGACTCGAAAGCCTGCTCACCCTCTGCCTTAGAAATTGCGGCAGTAAGCACTACCTTCCCTTCTTTCCAAATCACTTTGTTGTCCGTGTTATTTATGGTTGGGTAGCTGGCTGCAGCGTAGTACATCGAAGAGTCGAAAGAATGGTGTGAACTGTTGTTTTCTACTCTTTCATTGACAACAACCTTTTGTGCCATAGAGTTTCCGCTTTCGCTTTGAGATACGTTATTCTGATTAAGCGGTTCGTTGGAATCCGTGTTATTGCTGCACCCCAGTATAGATGTTATAACCAACAAAACCATCAAAAAATTAGCGATTTTTTTCATGTTCCGCTTCCTCACCTTTCAGGCTCGCAGCAAACTGCGCGCATTGGGTAATATCCTTATCCATGTTGTTAGACGCATTTCATTCCAAAAAGTATCATTGCATCTGGGAAATTTACACAGCGCGGTTTTGCTTATACAAAAAAGGGACTCCAACGCCACGGCGCCGGAATCCCTCATACGTTCTGTAGAATGTTCTGTTATCAGACCTATCCGTTTTTCTATTGTTCCTCGCTTACGCCTTATATGGAACTTTCCGTTCCGCTGCTCGTCCCGTTACTGGAGCTGCCGGTGTTTCCGGTACTACTGGTGTTTCCCGCGCTGCTCGTGCTGCCTAAGCCGCCCGTTCCGCTATCCGTACCGCCATTGCCGCTTCCAGTGCTGCCGCTACTGCCGCTTCCAGTACCACTGGTGCTGCTACCGCTGCTCCCTGTGCTTCCCGCACCCCCCGCACTGCCGGTGTCGCCAGTCCCGCCCTGCATGCCGCGCTGCGGACGTCCGCCGCCCATGCCGCCCATGCCGCGTCCCGTATTGGCGGTAGTCACCCCGGACTCGTTCACCCAGGTTACGGTACTCTCAAGCTTAAATGTGACCACCTCGCTTCCGCCGTTATAGGCGCCGCCGGTATATCGTCCGTCCACCGCGGTCCCTGTCGAAGTTCCGCCTGTCGACAGCGTATACGTTGTGCCTACTTTCAGCTTGGAGGAGCTGATGACGAGGCTGCGGAAATCTTTAGCCGGTGCAAAAGTCGCGACCGTGTTGCCTGCGGTGTCCTGCAGATGGACCAGTGTACCGGCCTTTTGCGAGTCCGTAAAGGTCATGCTTACCGCTGGTTGTCCGGACTCATCGGAAGGCGCTTGGGCCATGCCTGCGCTGCCCGCTACAATCAGATCTCCGCCGGTGACCTCAAAGGTGCCGTCGTAATCCAACGCCCCGTTGCCGTCGTTTGTCGGACCGTTCACTACAACTGTACCGCCGCTCATGGTCATCGAACCGTTGGAATCCAGTCCGTCTCCAGCCGCATTCACGTAGAGGTAACCGCCGCTAAGAGTCAGGAGATGGCTGCCGGTGCTGCTGAATTCATCCTGTCTGGCTGTCCCTGCCGCAGCATTCGCATCATTACCACCGGCCACATTCACGCCGTCATCCGATGCGGTCACATGCGTCTCGCCGCCGGATATCACGATATTTCCGCCCTCAATGCCTTCATAACTCTTTGTAATGTTGATCTTACCGCCGGAGATCGCCGTTACATTGTCAGCGTGCACGCCGTCGTCGCCTGCCGCAATCTCCAGTTCTCCGCCGGTGACCGAAACACTGCTGTTGCTGTGCAGCGCATCGTCTTTGGAATCAATAGTGTAACCTCCGCCGTTCAGGACCAGATCCCCGCCAGCCTTCAGGCCTTTTGCGCTGGCCGATTCACTCTCTGCTGCCGTGGAACCGGTGGACCCGGTGCCGTCTGCCTGTCGGGTTGTCTCCGCGCCAGATGCTGCCGAGGCCGTACCCTCTGTTCCGTTACTTGCCGCCGGGGCTGCCGAAGCCGCTCCGTTATTCGCTGCCGAGTCCGCTGTCTGCGGAGCAGCGGGCGCCGTACCGGACTGCGAGCCTACAGGCGGTTCAGGAGGAACTGTCCCATCCCCTGGGACGGTGCCGTCAGGAGGAAGCTGCCCGTCTCGGCCGCCGAACATTCCGCCGCCCCTGCCGCCAAAGTCATTTTCCGCCTTCACCTCGGCATTTACACTGCCGCCGCCGGTCAAAATCTTGTAAGTGCCGTTATCGGCGACAAGCCGGGTTTCGGCCTGAATGCCGTCATTGCCTGCCTCAATATCGAATGTGCCCGCCGAGATGGCGATAAACCCTGTATCCGCTTCCTCGCTATTCGTCGATTTGATGCCGTCGCCTTCGGCGCGGATTGTGAAGCTTCCATCCTTAATGGCGACCAAGTCTTTCCCTACGATACCATCGTCTGCGGCCTGGACCTCAATAACACCTGAGACGATTTTTACGTCATCCTTGCCGGTAATACCGTCTTTGTAATTAGCTTCAACCGACAGGGAGCCGGTTCCGTTGATCGTCAGATCGGCTTTACTGAAAATCGCCGCGCTTGGCTCATCGGTCGTTTCATCCTCAAACACATAGGTTTTTCCGTCCGATACACTGTTGTTTGTGCCGCCCTGCAGCGTCATAATGACTTTGCCCGCTTCCTTGATATAGACCGGCGCGCTGCTGCTGTTATGCAGATCCACGCCGTTCAGCACCAGATGCACATTGCTGTCGTCCTGAACGTCAACAACAACCTGTCCCTCGCTTAATGTGCCGGTTAGCACATACGTGCCCCCCGCTGTAATCTTCACTACGCCATTGGAGGATACCGCTCCTGCACCGCTCACCGCAACCGTCGTTCCGCTGAAAGCGATGGAAGTAGAGCTATCGGCGCTCCACTGCGCGGAGGTGTCGTCCTCGTCAAAGGTAACGAGGTCCGCGGTATTGACGTTAACCGGCTGAACCGCAGCCGCCGTACCGCTGGCCGCAGCCGCAGCCGTCACCGCAGCCGCCTCCGCTTTCACTGAAGTGGAGGCCGTATTCGCCGCTCCGCAAGCTGTCATTGCCGCAGCCAAAAGCATCACCAATCCCGCTTTACCGCCTATCATCCATTTATTCATATCCTTCATCCCTTCTTAATCTTAGTATTCCGTAAGTGTCGGACTCATCGTCAGCGACAAATCCAGGTTGCCATTCCGGGTACGGATGGCGTCCAGAAATGCCTTTTGGCTTGTATTTTCGTTAAGCGTAACGGTGTACACCAACTCGTAGAGACTTCCTAGCTCAGTAGTACGGACCTTTTTCAGTTCATAGCCGACACTAAATTTAGCAAACACTTCGGCAAAAGCCTCCTCATACCCCAGGTTCTCGGGAATCGTAACCTTCAGCGTCTTTTCCTGTGTCTTTTTCAGGCCAAAGCCTGTGCGGTTCAAAACGACCATAATGATGCACAAAATAACGGTAAACAGTGCCGCGTATCCAAAAGCGCCTACGCCGCAGGCCAGCCCGGACGCCATGGTGAACAGGACAAACGTGATATCCTTCGGATCGCCGGGCGCGCTGCGGAAACGGATAATCGAAAATGCCCCGGCCAGACTGAACGCTCTGGCCACATTGCTGCCGATCAGCAGAATGATGATGGCCACAATAACCGGCAGCAGCACCATCGTAAGCGTGAAGCTTTGCGAATAACCCGGACTTGTCTTCATATAGGTGAAGCTGATCAGCGCGCCAAGCACCAGCGACATCAGAATCGTCAGCACCGCGCTCCCGAACGACAGGGTGGAATCAGCCGAAGCTGTGGAAAAAATAGAATCAAGCATACCGCACACTCTCACTTTCTAATCTGCTGTTTTGAATCGTTTTTTTGTATTCATTGCCGTATTTGGAGAACCCGGTACGGTACATCCGGTGCTCGGAGAGCATTTTGGACAACCAGACCGGAATGGTCTTCTCCGCCTTCACTTCCATCAGCCATTGGCCGGGCGCCAGCAGCGGTTCGCCATGGGTGCCGCGTTCCAGCTTGAGATCATACCGCCGGCTCCGGATGTTCGTGTCGAAGGTAATGCGAAGGTCGCGGCTTTGTTTGCAAAACAGCGCCTTGCGGTCATAGGACAGATAAACCTTGGGTTCCAGCTCATAGCAGGTCAGGAAGTATTTGATTTCCTCGATCACCTGCTTGTTCATGTAGTCCTTGTACTCCGGAGCTTGGCCGGTCCGGACAAAATCGTAGGCCTCCTGCAGCAGCAGCGAAGTTCTGCGTTTATTGACCAGCCCGCATACTTTTTTCTTAATTTCGAGGTACACCTTCGTGTCCCGTTCCGGTACGCCGTACGCCCGGAGGCGTAGTTTCTCCTTATACTTCGGTTTCGAAAGACTATTGCGGATCAAGGAGTTGGAGGGTGTGTCATAATACAGGTTAGTAATGGAGTAAAATTCGTGCTGCTTGTTGTAGTCATCCGGCTCCATATAATCCAGCAGCTCTGCATACAGTCTGCGGTAGGCTGCATCATCGAACACGTATTTGTTTTCATACCGGTTGAATACCTCAATCGCCATGGAATTCATTCCTTTCTTCGTTCAATTTGTCGCTGTGCTCTCTTGCTCATGTCCGTATCTTAGCGCCCCAACCTTTAGCGAAACTTAAATGATTTTACATAGGGTTAACATTTCTGCACGGGATGGCGATGGGGGAGATTGGCCGGGTACGGGCATTAGATGAAAGAACGCGATTGAATCGGCAAGAGAAGCGCATAAAAAGCAGGCTGACGCCCAAAAAATCAGCGTAAATCTAAATCTGCGCTCCCTGTGCGAATCTCGAATTCATTAAGGCTCATTAAAGGTAACCTTGCTATAATGGCATCAGCCTTAGAAGTTCACCAAAGAGCAGAGGATGACAAACGATGAGAATATTGATTGTGGAGGACGAGGTGCATCTGGCCGAAGCCGTGACGCAAATATTGAAAAAACACAACTATTCCGTGGACGCGGTCCACGACGGCAGTGCGGGGCTGGATTATGCGCTTAGCGGAATCTACGATCTGCTGCTGCTGGATATTATGATGCCGGAGATGGACGGGATCAGCGTGCTGCGCAAGCTGCGCAGTCAGGGAGTGGCGACACCCGTTATTTTTTTGACCGCCAAAGGGGAAATTACGGATATGGTAACCGGTCTGGATTATGGGGCCGATGATTATATCGCCAAGCCGTTTTCGACGGAAGAGCTGCTGGCCCGGATGCGGGCGGTGCTGCGCCGCAGAGGAGAGGTGCTGCCGGATGACGCGCTTAAGTACGGGGATTTGGAGCTGAATACAACCAACTTGCGACTGACGGTAGGCGGTAAAGAAATGAAGTTGAATCTGAAGGAAAGCGAACTACTGGAGCTGCTCATGACACGGAAGCAGGCGGCAACCTCCAAAGAACAGATTATTGAGAAGCTGTGGGGATTTGATTCCGAGGCGGAGCATAACAATGTGGAAGTCTATATCTCGTTTCTTCGTAAAAAATTGACCTTTCTCGGTTCCGCCGTACGCATCAGCACCATCCGAAACGTCGGCTACGTGCTGGAGGGAGGCTCCTGATGTTCAAGAAGCTCAGAAACCGGTTCCTGATCGTCAATCTGGTCACCATTTCGGTTATTATGCTCGTCGCTTTTGCAGCTCTCTACATCATCACCTATCGGGGGGTGCAGACCGATATTAATATGGATCTGCGGCGGGCCGTCGGCACCTACCAAAAGCCCGGCGGGATCGGAGACGGGATGGGAGGCGGCCTTGGAGGCGTGGCCGATCGCCAGCGCGATGGGACAGGCGGAGGCGTAAAGTTTATGCCGGATGGCGGAGGGATGGAGGGCGATGGCGCTCCGCCAGACCGCTCGGTCTCTTTTATGATCCGCACAGATGCGCAGTGGAACCGTACGGGGGATCCTGTCTCCCGGTTCACCATGGACGAGACATTCTACGACCAAGCGCTGCAGGAAGCCGTCTCCCAGGCCAAAAACACGGGGACCTTCACCCTGGACGGCAGTCATTGGATATACGAAGTACAGCCGGCTGCGGACGGGTATATGCTGGTCTTTTTGGATATCACCGCCCGCCAGGATATTCTCACCAACATGATTTACACCTTCACCGTTGTGGGGAGTGTTATGCTGCTGATTTTGTATTTTGCGAGCCGCTATTTTGCCAACCGGTCGATCCGGCCGGTTCAGGAAGCTTTTGATAAACAGAAGCAGTTTATTGCCGACGCATCCCATGAGCTAAAAACCCCGCTTGCGGTGATCCAGACCAACACGGACGTGCTGCTCGCGAACCCGGACGATACCATCCGGCAGCAGTCGAAGTGGCTGCATTACATCCGTTCGGAAACAGAGCGTATGTCCAAACTGACAAGCGACCTGCTTTACCTGACCGAGATGGAAGAGTCCCGCACGGGGATGCTGCATGCCGCGTTTGACCTCAGCGAGACGGTGGAAAACCTGATTTTGACGATGGAAGCCGTGATCTTCGAAAAAAGTATTGCGCTCGAATATAACATTGAACCGCATCTGAGCATCCAGGGAAACAGCGTGCAGATTCAGCAGGTCGTCATGATCCTGCTCGATAATGCCGTGAAATACTCGGGTCCCGGCGGCAAGGTCCGCCTTACGCTGAACAAGCAGCATAACGAGGTTGTGCTGGCGGTAACCAATACCGGGGAAGGCATTGCGCCGGAGCATCTGTCCCGGATTTTCGACCGTTTTTACCGGACCGACACCTCCAGGTCGCGCAAGCAGGGCGGGCACGGGCTTGGACTGGCGATTGCGAAGTCGATCGTCGAACAGCATAAAGGCAAAATTTACGCCAAAAGCGTATACGGCGAGTCGGCAACCTTTTATGTGCATTTGTCCTAGTGGGCGGAAGCAGATTGCCCGCGCGGCAGGCGTGATGAGAATTCGGTGGCAGCAAGGCAGTCTGAAATACAGAAAAAAACACAGGCCGGTTAGGGAGCTATCCCCAACCGGCCTGTGGTCTTTATTTCAGCACTCTTCCTTGGACAAGAATATACTGCAGTGTTTCCCGCACTCCGTTAATTATGCCCGGATTAAATGTCCATGAGCTTTCGACTATCCCATCCTTTTTAACAAACGGCCGCGGCCGGTTTTTATTATCGAATTGTGCTGATTCGCCAAAGATAAAATACGGATGCACATCTTCTTGTCCCTCTGCGATATCCCTCCCCGAGATATTTTTTGACTTTAACGTCACTTTATTTTTTGCCGCGTCGTAGCTGTAAGACACCGGAAGAAAGGCATTGGAATCAGCAGCAGGTAAGGATACAAAACGGTCAAGCTCCTCCCAGTTTTTAACCTTGGAGGTTTGCATCAAGCGTTCCCCTCTCAGGGTGTATAATTTATCCGCTTGATTCCATTCGCTTTTAATCCCGAAATTCTGAATGAACGAAAAAAAAGGGATGAAACCTTCCGGCCCATTGGCCGATCTAATATTCGATTTAAAAGAGAGAAGAGGTGAAACCCTTGGAACTTAGTGAGGAAAACATACGGTTAGCCATAGCCGGAGATCGTGAGGCCTTTGTTGAATTGATGAAACAGACGGAACTGCAGCTCTATCAAACTGCCTGGGCGATCGTCAAAAGACCGGAAGATTGTGATGATGCCATGCAGGAGGCGATCTTAAAAGCATTCAGATCGATTCATACTTTGCGGGAGCCTTCTTATTTCAAAACATGGATCTTTCGAATTTTAATCAATGAATGTCTAAAAATCCTGGAGAGAAACAAAAGAACCGTGGCCATCAGCGATACAACGCTATTCGGCGGTTCGCAAAGCAATGAATATTCTGCAGTGGATTTACGGGATGCGGTGGACCGTCTCGACGAAAATCTAATGATTGTGGTTGTCCTCCATTACTACCAGGATATGAGTATCAATCAAATAGCCAACATTTTGCAGCTGACGCCGGCTGCCGTAAAAACACGGCTATTTCGCGCTCGTCAAAAGCTGCAGCAGTCTTATAAAGATCAGCAAGATCAGAAGGAGGGAAAAATAAGCTATGGAACAGTTTACTGAGGAATTATCAAAATTGCGTTCCCGGCAGCCTAATCAACTGCCCCAAAATACGCGTCAAAGATTGGATAAAACCTATCAAATGATTATGGAACAAGATATGGGCAAAACAAATCATCAAAGAGGGGCTGTTATTAATATGAAAATGGTAAAAAGACTTGGACTTACCGCCGCAGCAACGTTTGTATTGGGAGGAGCCGTTATCGGTTCGGGCTTTGTATCTCCGGCCATGGCGGCAACCTTGGAGAACCTTCCTTTGATTGGAGGTATATTCAAAAGTGAGGACCCAAGCCTTCGCTTAGCCGCCGAAAAGGGACTTCTGTCCACCCCAAATGAAAGTGTGACGCACGATGGCATCACCCTGAAGGTGTCGGAAGCTTATTACGATGGAAATCGTTTAAGCGTATCGATCATCCGCGAAGGAGTGGAGCTGCAGGATGTCATGATGCCTTGGAGAACCATCGATAAAAGCGAGAAAGTAAAAGGTTATATCGACTGGCGTTCCAGTATGGAAGCCATCGTTGACGGCAAGCCGGTGAGCGGGTTGGCGATCGACAGCGGGGAAGTTCCCAATCAGAAAAACGCCTTTATTTTCAACGTAAGAAAAGGACTCGAGGAGGCCAATCTTCCAGACCAATTTGAGTTGACGCTAGTAGCCAAAGTTACACAGGTGGATGAACCTTTCGAACTTAAAATCCCGATTGCCAAAGTTCAGCCAACTCTTTCCGTTCAGCCGGAAAAAACCATGAGCAAAGGCGATTTCAGTTATACGGTTAAACAGGTTCAGCTTACTCCCGGCTCCACCAAAGTGGTTATCGACAGTAAAGGTACCGTCCCCGTGACTGAGAAACAAACGGGCGAGTACGCGGCCAGCAAAATGTATTTTGATATTGTAGATGATAACGGAAATCCAATCGAACAAATTCTGCTCCCGTTCTATCAAGAAGCGCCAAAAGATCAATATCATGATGAAGAGCTGTACAGCCCGTTCAAAACGACACCAAAGTCTATTACGGTCAGACCCTATACCTATACGGTCAAAAAATCGGACTGGACGGTAGCCGGAGAAAAAGAAAAAACCTATCATGAAGATTTGGAAATGACGATTCAATTGAGCAATAAATAATTTGGGAGGAGCTAAACATCATGAGCAGCAAACGAATACAAAGCAAAATTGCCGCGGTCCTGCTTGTCGCTTCGTTTTTAACCGCAGGCGGACCAGCCTTGTCCAATACGGTTTCGGCTACTGCGGCGAAACAAGAATCCGCTTCTACACAAAGTCTTTTTGCATGGGCCAAAGAAGATGCGGGTCTCTTAAAAGCGGCAAAACAAGGAGCCGTAAAGGTTCAAAATCAAAAAGTGACCAAGGATGGCATCACATTAAAGTTGACCGATTATCTTTATGACGGAGCCAGAGTTTCGTTCGCTTTGCAAAGAGAGGGTAACGATCTTGAAGCAACGCTGGATGATTTGGTCAATTCTGATAAAAAAGGAGTTTTGCTGTATTCCGAGGTTTATGTCAACGGAAAAAAACAGGAGCAGAGTTCTTACGGAAGATTGTCGATGAAAGACGGTAACAGTTTGGTGATCTCTTTTAATGACCAATCCAGTAAAGGTCCACGAACCGTGTTTCTTCCCAACCAATTTGAACTTACGGTCAAAGCTTACGTATCGGGCGTGAAAGATCCCTTCACCTTCAAAGTGCCGGTCAAAAAACAAGCTGCACAAAATACAGTTTTAAATAAAGCCGTTGTTAAGAAGACAGGGAATTTGAGCTATACCGTGAAACGCGTAGAGCTGACGCCTTATTCGAGCCGGTTAGAGATCATTGCGCAAGGCTCTCATAAGCTGGTCAAGGACTTAAACTACTTAAGATTCGATATCGCGGACAATAAGGGAACGATACGGACCCCTTTGCTGCAGACATGGGATGGCGTCGTTAAAAATCAACGCTACTTCGATATGACCTACGCTTCCTTTGCAGCCGCTCCCAGCTCTGTTGTGGTGAAACCGTATAGCTTAGAAACAGACGGCAAGGGGGCTCCGAAGAAGGTTTATCTGCAAGATTCGGAACTCACTCTTTCCATAAAAAAATAAGACGATTGCGGACCAGCAAAGAGGCCCCCCCAATAGTCAATATGATATGCTCCCCATAAAGTAGACAGGTGAAGTAATACAACCCTGTTGCTGTATGGGGAGCATGTTTTAATGATATACAGGCGTCTTGCTCTCGTTTTCTTCGGGTTCGCTGGATAAACCAAGCGTCCGCGAGGTGGACCGCTGAATCTGGCGCATCAGCTCCGGATTCTGAAGCAGCGATACCCCGTAGGCAGGAATCATCTCTTTAATCTTCGGCTCCCACGCCTTCAGATGCTGCGGGAAGCACTTGCCGACCACTTCAAGCATGACGGAGACCGCGGTGGAAGCCCCCGGAGAAGCCCCAAGCAGCGCGGCGATCGAGCCGTCTGCGGCACTGATGACCTCGGTTCCAAACTGCAGGGTGCCTTTACCGGCAGCGGTGTCCTTAATAATTTGCACGCGCTGCCCCGCCACCACCAGCTCCCAATCCTCGCTTTTTGCGTTTGGCACGAACTCGCGCAGAGCCTCCATCCGCTGCTCTTTGGAGAGCATCACTTGCTGGATCAGGTATTTGGTCAGCGGCATGTTTTTGCCGCCTGCCGCCAGCATAGTGGTAAGGTTGTTGGGTTTGACCGAGGTGATTAAATCGAACATGGAGCCAAATTTCAGGAATTTGGGCGAAAAGCCGGCAAACGGCCCAAAAAACAACGACTCCTTCTTGTCGATCACCCGGGTGTCCAAATGCGGCACCGACATTGGCGGCGCGCCAACCGCAGCTTTACCGTACACCTTGGCATGATGCTGCGAGACAATTTCCGGCTTGTGGCAGACCATAAACAAGCCGCTTACCGGGAATCCGCCGATGCCCCTTCCTTCGGGGATGCCGGATTTTTGCAGCAAATGCAGACTGCCGCCTCCGCCGCCGATGAAGACAAAATCGGCCGTGTGCCGTTCGACGGCCCCGCTCTGGATATTCCGCACCTTCAGCGTCCATCCGCCGTCCGCAGATCGCTTGATATCTTCCACCTGATGATTAAACCGCATCTCGACATCCTGGCTTTTCAGCTGGTCAAACAAAATGCGCGTTAAGGCGCCAAAGTTGACATCTGTGCCGGAGTCAATTCTAGTTGCAGCGATCGGCTGATCCAATTTGCGGTCCTGCATCATCAGCGGGATCCATTTTTTCAGCTGTTCCGGTTCGTCGGAAAATTCCATTCCTTCAAACAACGGATGATTTGAGAGCGCTTTAAATCGTCTTTTCAGAAAATCGACATCCCGCTCTCCTTGGACAAAGCTCATATGGGGAACCGGTACAATAAAATCCCGCGGGTCCCGAATCCGCCCGCTTTCCACCAGATAAGACCAAAATTGCTTGGAAAATTGATACTCTTCGTTAACTTTGACCGCTTTGCTGATATCAATAGATCCGTCAGGCTGCTCGACGGTATAATTCAGCTCACACAGCGACGAATGCCCCGTCCCCGCGTTATTCCATTCGTTGGAGCTTTCTTCTCCCGCTCCTGCACGCCGCTCGAACACCTTGATGCTCCAGTCCGGCGCTAATTCCTTTAGCAGTGATCCCAGCGTTGCACTCATGATTCCGGCACCAATTAAAATAACGTCTGTTTTCGTTTGTCGGTTACTCATGTTTACCGTCCCTTTACCCTACGATTTGGCAGGAAGGATGCAGGCGCTCCTGCTTAGGCGCCAAAGCAAGCCAGCGCGCGAACGAGTCACACACTTAATATTTGGACCAATCTTGTTCCTAGTTTAACACTATTGCTTGTAAATTTTAATATTTATCTAATTTTTTGTGTAAGAGTATAAATAACATTATAGGTTTCGTCATGGCTTTTTTTGTCCGGGACACCCGTTTGCTGTTTTGTTGAAATTGGAGTTCGCCTCATAACATTGTATGTTCCCCTGCTCTAAATGCTTCCGCGTCGCGGCATAAGGCATGTACGGGGACCCTCGTCCACCGGTTCCGCCTTGAGAAAAACGAAAAAGGAGCGGCTCAAACCCGCTCCTCCCTCTTTTGCAGACACCTGACCCGCGTTGAACGGAGCCGCATCCTCTCTATGCTTGTATTGCACTCTCTATGCTTGTGTTGCAGGGCCAAACAATTACCGCAGCCGCCTCTACAGCAGCTCGCGTCTCAATTCTTCCGCCGATTTGGGCGACAGGTAGGAGAACGGAACATCAAATACGGTTTTGGCGCCGGATTGTCCTTCATTGCTCATACGGTATACTGCTCTGGCATACGCCACAAGCACGCTGGCCGTAAATTCCGGATTGCTCTCCAGCTTCAGGCCGAACTCCATGATCTGCCGTTTGCCCTGCCCGGTAACGCCGCTCCGGATGACAAACCCGCCATGCGGCATTTCTCCGTGCTCCTGCTTCAGCTGCTCTTCGGTGATAAACGTGACGGTCGTATCGTAATCGGCAAAATAGTTCGGCATCGTCACAATCGCTTCGCGGATCGCCTCCTGGTCGGCATTCTCCTCCGCGACCACAAAGCATTGACGCAGGTGCTTCTCACGGGTCGTCAGCTCCGGGGTTTCACCGGAACGGATGCGCTCGATAACTTCTTCGACCGGAACGGTGTACTGCACGCCGGCTTTTACGCCGGGCACACGCCGGATCGCATCGGAATGCCCTTGGCTGACGCCTTTTCCCCAGAACGTATAGTCCGTTCCTTCAGGCAGGATCGACTGGGCCAGCAGGCGGTTCAGCGAGAACAGGCCCGGGTCCCAGCCGGTGGAAATTACGCTGACTTTGCCGTTTTCCTTGGCCGCAGCATCTACCGCGCCAAAAAACTCAGGGATTTTGGCATGTGTATCGAAGCTGTCTACAGTATTGAACAAGCGGGCCATCGCCGGCGTTTGTTCAGGCAGGTCGGTAGCCGATCCGCCGCACATCAGCATCACGTCAATTTGGCCGACATAACGCTCCGCTGCGGAAATATGCTCAAATTTCACTCCAGCTTGTCCGGAGACCAGCTGGTCCGGTTGTCTGCGCGTAAACACGGCAACTAATTCGAAATCCGGGTTTTGTGCGATTGCCTGCTGAACGCCTTTTCCAAGGTTACCGTAACCTACAATTCCAACTTTAATTGCCATGGGGAAGTTAATCTCCTTCTCATCATTGTTTATGTACCTCTGTCCCATTATAACAAAGGATGTAAGGATTAAACCAGGCGGCTCCGCAAAAAAGAAGACTGCCCATGTTCGAGCAGCCTTCCCTACAATATTCATTCAACTGCTCCGCTCCTGGTCACGGATACACCGTCACAATTACCCCGTCGATGTTGTTGCCGGACAGCGTATAACGCCGGTCCTCCGGGACCTGTACGGAGGTTTTTTTGCGGATAGGGTAGTAGGAGACCTCGTAAGCTTCACCGTTTACCCGGGTTGAAAAGGTTCCTTTGTCTTTCAGGAAGCTCAGGTATTCTTCCAAAGTGAAGTTGTTCTCCTGCATGATCGCGCTGTGCGGCAGGCCAACATAACGAAAATGCCAGGGTTCGTACTGAATGCCGGTGATCTCCGTCTTGTCTTCGGGATAACGCAGAATAAATCCGTGCCGCCAGGCGTTTTTCTTCAGCCATTTGCCTTCCGGAGCTTCGCCCATTTCCCCTTCAGACGAACCGATATCCAGCGACAGCCCCAGATTATGTTCACTGTATCCGGCCGGAAGCGCGTAGTCGCCCCCTCTCTCCTTGTAAAGCTGCTCCTGCTCTTCGGCATCCCGATAACCGCTGCTGATTAAAAAATGACGCACTCCGTCCTTCTCCGCCGCCGCAACCATTGTGCCGAATTTGTCCGCTACCTCTTCAGACAGCCGGATCGTGTTATTTAACAGACCATAACCCTGCACCAGATCCTGGCGCTGGAACAGGTTGACCACGTCGGATTTGATCCCATGTTCATGCACCGGGTATTTTTTGTTTACCAGCAGCAGATCTCCTTGATAAATCTGATCCGCTGTCACCTGGATAGCGGAGCTGCCGGTCCGGAGCGAGGATTCTTCGATCCGTCCATCTCCTCCCGTCTCCCCGCCCAGGGAGTCTTGAAATTGATAGATGGCCGCGGCACCCAGCACAAACAGGATGACAAGCCAAAAACCCCGCTTCTTCATCATCAGTTCCTCCTTACCATTCCTGCCTACAGGGTAAGAAAAAATTGTTAAAAAGAAGTGGGGGAAATCTTAAGTTTTTTTAAAGTTGCGGCAGCCGCACCTCAAACACCGTACGGATGACATCGCTTTGTACGGTAATGGTTCCGCTATGCTGCTCCACTATATTTTTGGCGATAAAGAGGCCGAGACCCGTGCTTCCCTCTTGATGCGTCCTGGCTTTATCCCCGGTATAAAACATCTCAAACAGCTGGGGCAGCTCCTCCGCAGGAATCTCGTGGCCGTAGTTGATCACTTGAACCACCGCTTTTTCGCCCTCCGCCTGACAGCGTATATCGACAAACTGGCCGTCTTTCCCGTACCGGGCCGCATTGGTCAGCAGATTCTCGAAGACACGCGCCAGCAGTTCCCCGTCCGCCACAACCGGAAGCTGCGGGGGGACCGTCAGCCTTGCGGATAAGCCGTTTTTTTCAAATACAGGATACAGCTCTTCGTTCAATTGAGTCAGCAGCTCGCTTAGATCCAGTGTATTTTTTTCGACGGTCAGCTTGCCGTAGTTCATGCGGGTGATTTCAAACAATTCGTCGATCAGCTTCTCCAGCCGCCGTGATTTGGTGAATGCAATGGTCGTGTAGTGCTTTACCTGTTCCTTCGTCAACTCGTCATCCTTCAGAATAAAATCCAGATAACCCAACACCGAAGTCAGCGGCGTACGCAAATCATGGGCCAGGTTCAGGATCAGCCGGTCCTTGCTGCTTTCGGCAAAATCCCCCCGCTCCACCGCCTGCCGCAGCTTGTCGCCGGCAAGATGAATGTCGGCCGCAATGTCGCCGAACTCGTCGCCCGGGGGCACATTTACACGGCTGTCGAAATCGCCTTCGGCAAGACGGCGGATGCCTGCTGAAATCTCGTTGAAATACCGGGCATACGGCTTCGTGAGCAGGAAAAAAAACAAAATGGCCAGCGGGATAAACACAATTAAAAAGAAATTTAAATCACCGAATTCCCGGATCATCCGGCGGTATTCCGCTAAAGGGTCCTCCCTCCGGACTCCTTGGTAGTACCACTGCAGCACTTTGTAGAGCGTGTAGGTGATCGCCCCGGAAATCAGCATGCTGAGGCCCAGCAGTGAAATCATCCGGAACCGGAAACTGCGCATCATTTTAGCCATTAAACGTGTACCCCACGCCCCAGACGGTTTTGATCCATTTATTTTTGCCCGCTTCTTCGCCCAGCTTCTTCCGGAGGGTGCGGATATGCACCATCACCGTATTCCCGCCTTCGTAGTAAGCGTCGCCCCATACCTTCTGAAAAATATTGTCGGCGCTGAACACTTTTTTGGGATGGCTGGCCAGCAGGTAAAGAATATCGAACTCCTTCGGCGTCAGCTCAACGTTGTTCCCGTAGCGTGTAACCGTACGTTTGTCGGGGTCGATGCTTAACCCTCCCGCTTCCACGACGGCGGGCAGGTCTGCCGCCGGCTGGTTCAGCTGCGTGAATCGGCGCAGCTGCGCATTCACCCGGGCGACCAGCTCCATCGGGTTAAACGGCTTGGTCATATAATCGTCGGCGCCCATGACGAGGCCGGTTATTTTATCCAGATCGGACGTCTTGGCACTGAGAAAAATAATCGGCATTCTGTACTGCTCCCGAATCTGCCGGGTCACCTCATAGCCGTCCAGCCCGGGCATCATAATATCCAGAATGACCAGATCGACCGGCCGCTCCCGGACCGCCCGCAGCGCTTCTTTGCCGTCCGGCACTATGATGGGCTGATAGCCCTCCTTCTCCAAATGCAGACCAATCAGATCCGCAATTTCCCGTTCGTCGTCCGCAATCAGAATTGTGGCGCCTTTCATGGTTTCCTCGCTCCTCCAAGATGGCTTGCCTGTGCCAGCGCAGAATTTGCAGCCGCTTCTCATTCTAACGGCATAACGCCCTATGGTCCAGACGGGCTCCTACGAACCAAACGGCCGGAGCAGCCCGCTCCATAATCCGATCGTCTTCCCGCAGGAAAGGCAATCAGTTGTCCCTGCCAGATAAGGAAGCTGCCTGACCAGCGTCTGCTCACCGGCAGCCTTGGCCCGCTCATCCAGAATGCGGAGTTCCTCCGTTTCCAGCCGATCCGCCGGAATGATCGGATGCGGTTCCTGATTCCGATCCCAGACGGGGTCGCTCTCATACACCACAAGCACGCCAGAGGCCGGGTCATTCCCGGGCCAAACAATAATTTCTTCCCCGCAGTTCGTACATTCCGGCAAATACTCATCTCCCGTAATGTAGGTCATCAGCATATTGGCAAGCGGGGTTTCTCCCCGGTATGCGGCGTCGGCGGCGAGAAGATACCGTGTTTCGGAAAGGTCCGTTATACCCTCGGCTGTATAAGAAAACACGGACGCTGTGAGTTCTTTTAGCCGGGATAAAGCGTCCATATACTCACGGTACAGTTTCCTACACACGGAACTGCCCGCCGTGTCCTCCAGTTCAGCCCAGGAAGCCGGATAAGGCGATGCCTCCCGCTCTTCCCGGCTGGCTTCTATTACTCCGCAGTTAATATACAGTTCTTTGCGGGCTTCAGGATCGGATGTCGTGCAGGCCAATTGCGCAAGGTACGGCATTGCCGCGTAGCTGGCAGTATAAATAGTGGATTGATGAAACAGGTAATTATAAAAAAGCTCATCCATCCGCTCCTGGCTGTACTCCTCCATTAGCTGCCGCAGAATTATAGACGCCCCCGCGGCCGAACCATAAGGCCCCCGCAGCATCCCCCAGATTTCGCTGTCCCACTGGAGCATACGCTTCCCCCCCATTCCTTTAACTCAATCGTTCTCTAATGATTTGTACCAGCGCCGCCTTCTCCTCTCCGGATATCCATTCCGTAAGCCTTGCAGCCGCCACCGGCACAATCCAGCGCTCAATATCCTGGACCTGGAGGCCGGAAAGCGTGAGGTATTCCTGCAAATAAGCTTCCCTCCATATATTCCGTAACCGGTCAAGCGCCTGGGCGGCTGCCACTGGCGCCTCTTCCGGCAATGTTCCGCAGCGGAGCAGCAGCAGTGTACGGGCGACATCGCCCGCCGGATTGCCGGTCATTCCTGTCATCCAATCTATAACCCGGGTGCGGGCTCCCCTAATTACATTTTCGGGGTGAAAATCCCCATGGCATAGGCGGCTGCCCTCAGGCAGATCCTCCATGTATGTAATGATTTGTTCTTTCTCTTTAGCGGAAAGCAGCGGAGCATTGCAGATGTTGCCGGCCAGCGCGTGTTTCTGTCTCATTATTGATGCGGCGGAAGTCTGTATTTCCACTGCTTCGGGTTCGCTGCTGTGAATGCTGTAATGAAGACCGGCAAAGCTTAGGATGATGCGGTACAGCTCCTCCGGCGATTGGGCCGCCGCGGCCAGGTGAAGCAGCGTCGTCCCTTCTATGCGTTCATACACAATTCCCTGCCTGCCCTCAAACTCGATCCTCTCGTAGACTTCCGGCGCGGAAATACCCAGCTGAACCACAAGCCGGTTTATTTCGTATTCATACCGCACCGCTTCCTGCGGAAACCCGTCCCTATAAAGCTTCAAAATTCTGCCTGGCTTGTATGTAAAAATTTCGGCTGTCCGGCCTTCGGCAATTTTCTGCAAAGCATTCTCTCCTTATCCCCCCGCCTTAGCTTCCTTCTCTATTATGCGAAATTAACAGGAGAATGAGAATAAAAATAGTTAGAAGTTCATCTACCGTCCGTTAGGAATTACGCTGTACAGCCTCTTCAGTACAAACAAATCGCTTTACTCGAAGACCATACGGCAATTGGCGTACTGTTCGTGTTGTCCCGCTCCAGGAAATATTAATTTTACTGGTAGCTTGGTTCGATACCAAGCTATAATCGAATCTGTAAGCACATTCTGTTTTTGAATAGGAGCGTACAAATGCAGGTTACCATTAAAGTACCAGAATACTCTGTAAAGAAGCAGACTGTTTTAACTATGGATTTAAGCTCTAGCAATAACCTGAGTAAAACATTTCCCCTTCTTACTATCGATAAAGAAAGCTATATTGTGGAACTTGAACTGCTCGACCTGTTTCTATCCCATGATGAGCAGCTAATTAACCTCCAAGTGGGGAAATATAGTTCCATTTCCTGGAATATTAAAGCTCTGGTTGATATGAACCACGATTATAAGAAGGTGTACCAGGGAAGAATAAGCGGCTTTCCATGGAAGCCGCCCACCTATACTAATCGCAAGGGACAAATAATCATCCAGAACGATTGCTGGATTGGAACTGGAGCAACGATAATGGGGGGCGTCACCATGCACAACGGGGCCGTAGTAGCAGCAAACTCGGTGGTTACCAAAGACGTACCTCCTTATGGGATTGTTGCAGGAAACCCGGCGCGGATCGTAGGTTACCGGTTTTCTTCTGAACAGATTGACGCGCTCCAAACAATAGCATGGTGGAACTGGAGCGATGAAAAGATTCTCAAAAATCAAAAGAGCTTGAATTCCAGTGTCGCTCAATTTATTCATGAGCACATTGATGAGGCTAAGGAAAACTGGCATGCATTACATGGCTTAGAAGCTCCCCGAGTCGCGCCAAACCTTCCAAGCTATTTGTTTTTTGTAGATTTAGACAGCGAATTTTCGATCTGCGAAAAAGTGATTTCTGAATTTGCCAGCAAGTTCCCTAATGGGGGAGCTGAATTAATCTTATACATAAATGAAGACACATCGGCTGAAATTCTGCCGCTGCTTCACAACATTTTTGAAAAATATGATAATTATGATTGTGTTGTCAATCTTTTAAGCGGTTATAGTCATGATGAGAGGATTGTTTTTAAAAGCGCTGATTTTTATATCACGAATAGAAGCTTAAAGAATATACACCGGATGTGCATTGCTAATCTGCTGGATGTCACCTGCATATCCGGCTTTGATTCCATAATCTTCAAGCCGCCAATGGCATAAGGAAACCTAAGATGCTATATGTCCTTGCAGAACTTGATCCAGATATTCGTTTCACAACCACGTCTGCCATCCGAAATATGACCTGCGGAGATGACAAACTATACATACTGAGAGAAAGAATGCCTAAGAACGGGAAGGAGTTTGTACTAGCTGGGATGATTATTTCCACAATCTCGGTACACGAATACGCCGCTGATTATGAGATTTGATAAGATCGCACACCGTTTAGAACGTCAGCGGCTGAGAATCGCGGCGGCGGCAGAAGAAAGCGGCAAAAATACAGCCGGCCGGCTTAATGCCGGTCGGCTTGTTAACGGTCCATGCATAATAAGGCGGGGTTGTTCTCCTAATATAGAGACACACGCTTATGTATGGCCTTATGTATTACACACCAATCCTAACGTTCCCCTATAGCCTGCTCAATCCGTTTATCCGGTACAAACCAGATCACGGCAACCAATACAAAAAAGAAGCCGGATATCCAGGTGCTCACATACGCGGTTAACACCGCAATCAGATAAAGCAGCGGGGAGAGTTTGATTTTCCAATCCTTCCCCATCGCCGCGGCAAAAGCAGAATCGCCGGCATGCTGCCTGATGATGGCCAGCTGGAGCAGACGGTATGCTAACGCCGCAATCAGCAGCACAATGCCGTATAAGGCCGTCGGTGTAGCGGCAAAACGGCTTTCGCCCATCCAGGCGGTCGTAAACGGGATAAGTGACAACCAGAATAGCAGCAGCAGGTTGAGCCACATTAACCGCCCGTTCATCGTCCGGACCATATGGAGCAGGTGATGATGATTGTTCCAGTAGATGCCGACATACACAAAACTGAAGATGTAGCTAAGCACTTTTGGTCCAAGCTCAAGTAACGCATGCCAATCGTGCCCTTCCGGCACCTGGAATTCGAGCACCATAATGGTAATGATGATCGCCAGCACGCCATCGCTGAATGCTTCCATCCGGTTCGCTTTCAAATGGCCCTCTCCTTCCCGCTTTCCGCTAGTAGTTTAGCCTATTCGGCATCAGTAGACTCACACAAACCGCTCTCCCTGTCAAGAAAAACTTTCTATTTAAATATGGACCGGGCTCGGGACTGCTTCCTAATTGGATAACTTGTCGCCCGTTTTTATCCTAATCGCTAATAGTCTATGAAAACGCATCTGATTTTGTGGGTAGCCGCAAAAATCAATATTGGGTAGAATGACGCGTAAGGGGACTGACTAAAAGGAGGTTCAAGCATGTCTGAAACAATCCAATATCCATTCCAGGACACTTCACTGCCGCTGGAGAAACGGGTACAAGACCTGGTTTCCCGGTTTACGCTTGATGAAAAAGTGGGGCTGATGATTCAATATCAAACCGCCGTTGAGCGGCTTGGCGTGAAAGCGTATAAACACGGGACGGAAGCGGCCCATGGTATGGCGTGGCTGGGTGAAGCCACCGGATACCCGCAGCCGATTGGCCTGGGGTGCACGTGGGATACGGAGCTGATGCGGAAAATTGGCAGCGCTATCGGAGACGAAGCGAGAGGCTTCTACAAACGCAATCCGGAAATCAACGGACTTACGCTGTGGGCGCCAACTGTCGACATGGAGCGGGACCCGCGCTGGGGCCGGACCGAAGAAGCGTACGGCGAAGATCCGATCCTGGCCGGTAAACTGGCGGCTGCGCTTGTGCAAGGAATTCAAGGCGACCATCCAAAATATTTGAAAGCGGTTGCTACCCTGAAGCATTTTATCGCCAACAATAATGAAGCAGGACGGGGCGACAAGTCGGTCAGTATTGACCCGCGCAATATGCGCGAATATTATTTGAAGGCTTTTGAAATCCCGTTCAAAGAAGGCGGCGCCCAGTCGATGATGACGGCTTACAATGCCGTGAACGGCGTGCCGGCCAATCTTTTGCCGGAAGTTAATGAAATTGTTAAAAAAGAGTGGGGTATGGACGGCTTTGTCGTCAGCGATGCGTTTGACGTGTCCGGCACGGTACGCGACCATCGCTACCTGGAGACGCACAAAGAAGCGGTTGCCCGTTCGGTAAAAGAAGGCGGTATCGACAGCATCACCGACGACGGCGAGCTGATTAAGCAGGCGCTCCGGGAGGCGCTGGAGGAAGGGCTGCTCACCGAAGCAGACCTGGATGCTGCGCTCCATAACACCTTCCGCGTACGCTTCCGTCTGGGCGAGTTCGACCCGGAGGAAGATAATCCTTACGCGGCGATTGGCGAAGAAGCGATTCTGCACCCCGAGCATGCGAAGCTGTCGCGTGAAGCGGCAGGCAAAGCGGTTGTGCTGCTGAAAAACGAAGGCGGCATACTGCCGCTTAAGGCCGACAAGCTGAAAAAAGCCGCTGTGATCGGGCCGCTGGGCGGCACCGTCTACCGCGACTGGTACAGCGGCTCCCTGCCTTACGCAGTAACACCGCTGCAGGGCATTCAGGAGAAGCTGGAGGCGCATGGCGGCCAAACGGTCTTTTCCGGCGGAACAGACCGCGTCAGACTTAAGGCCAAGCGCAACGGGCAATACGTCCGGGTGCAGGACGGTGAACAGGCGGAGCTTGCAGCAGCCGGTAAGGCCGAAGACCAGGCCGATATTTTTGAAGTTACCGATTGGGGCTGGAACAGCCACACACTTATCGCAGAGCAAAATGGCCGTTACCTGACTACGGATGACCGGATCGTAAAAGCTTCGGCAGACCGGATCTGGGAGTGGTTCACCAAAGAGGTATTCCTCGTCCGTCCTGCGGCGGAAGGAAGCGGAACGGTGACCTTCTCCACATGGAACGATACGCCCGTAACCGTAAGTCCGGACACCGGGGAGCTGCTTGCCGGTAAAGGCAGCGCGGAAGAAACGGCCAATGAAATTAACGTAGCCGGTGCGGCATCCGTGACCGGCGGCGAAGAAGAAATCAGCGCCGATGTTTTTGAGGTGGAAACGGTGACGGATAAGTTCCAGGCGGCGAAGGAAGCTGCCGCTGAAGCGGATCTGGCCGTGGTGTTTGTCGGCAATCACCCGCTGATCAACGGCAAAGAGACGGTCGACCGTCCGGATATCACACTGCCGGAATCACAGGAGCGGCTGATTCAGGAAGTGCTGTCCGTTAATCCAAACACGATCGTCGTTGTAGTGGGCAGTTACCCTTACGCACTGAACTGGGCGGACAGCCACGTGCCGGCAATTTTGTACAGCACCCATGCCGGACAGGAGCTGGGGCATGCCATCGCCGACGTACTTTTTGGCGAGGTTAACCCGGCCGGCCGGTTGAATATGACCTGGTACAAGTCGGCCAGTCAGCTGCCTGAATTTATGGACTACGACATTATTAAAGGCGGCAGAACGTACCGTTATTTTGAAGGCGATGTGCTGTATCCGTTTGGACATGGGTTATCCTACAGCAAGTTCCGTTACGACGGGGTAACGCTGGACCGGAAGCAGGCGACTGCGGAAGAAGGACAAGAGATTGAAGTGACCGTACGGGTAACGAACATATCCGATACCGCGGGAGAAGAAGTGGTGCAGCTGTACGGACATGCTGAGCAATCCCGCGTGAAGCGTCCGGTGAAACAGCTGCTTGCGTTCCGCCGGGTCCCGGTGCAGCCCGGATCGTCGGTAGATGTGCGCTTCAAGCTGCCTCTCTCCGAGCTGGCAATCTGGGATGTCACCCGGGACCGCTTTTGCATTGAGCCCGGCACCTTCCTCCTTATGGCGGGCCCTTCTTCGGCGGAGCTGCCGGTAAGCGCGGCACTTGAAGTGACGGGCGAACCGATTCCGCCGCGCGACTTGTCCCGGGCGGTGAAGGCGATCAACTACGACGCCTATGCAGGCGTCCTGATCGGCGAATGCCGGGAGGGCGGCAGCGCCGTGGAAGTCGCGGGCGGCACCGGCTGGATCGCCTTCCGGGATGCCGAATTCGGCGCAGGCGCGGCTGCAGTGAAGCTCCGCATGGCCAGCCAGACGGCGGCTTCGGCCGAGCTCCGGCTGCAGCGCCCGGACGGTCCGCTGGCGGGCCGGGTGGAGCTGGAGGCTGGCGGCGCTCAAGATTGGCGGGACTATACCGCCGAGGTGAGCGGCGTCCACGGCCGCCAGGACGTGTACATTATCATAAATGGGACAGCTGCTGTTAGTACCATTCAAATTTTGTAGGCAGGATGAGGACCGGGTTCCCTAAGGGGGATCCGGTTTCTTTTTTTAATACAGTCTCTTTATTTAGATTGATTCGCTTTAGATTGATTCGCTTTAGATTGGTTCGCTTTAGATTTGATTCGCTTTATTCATATATGTTCGCCTCCCTTGTTGTTTCATGAACCCGCTGGTCCCGATTTCCGCCATTTGTTATGATGATTGGGTACCTAAAATGCGGTAAGGAGAATGCTTCAATGAAAATCAATGTACTTGATAAAGGGTATGTCCGGCTTGTCGATCATATGGGCGGGGATTTGTCTGTGGTCAACAGCGCCAGAGTGTCTTACGCAAAAGAATCCAAAGAACTCACTCCCGGCGATGTCAAGCTGATTCAGTTTCTTGCCAGGGAAAGTCACATGTCCCCCTTCCGCCACGCTACGGTTCAATTCGAGGTTTATGCGCCGCTTATGGTGGCAAGACAGCATTGGAAATATGTCGTCGGCAGCGACCATACGATGGACGCCTGGAACGAAGCATCCCGCAGATACATTACAATTGATGTGGAAAATTACGTCCCGAATCCTGTGGATTGGCGCAGTAAACCCGCGAATTCCAAGCAGGGCAGCGGCGATCCGGTTGATGAAGAAATCGGCCGTGAAGCCACAGCCCGGCTGCTCCGCCAAATCGAGCAGGGACTGCAGGACTACGAGTGGGCATTGGAAAATGACATCGCTCCTGAACAGGCACGCCTGTTAATTCCATCCGCTTACGGAATGTATACGGCGTATTATTGGACTGCCTCCCTTCAGTCCGTCTGCCATTTTCTGAATCAAAGGCTCGCCCACGATTCCCAATATGAAATTCAGCAATACGCAAAAGCCGTGTATGAGCTGATCACGCCATTGTTCCCGGTATCGATCAAGGAGCTGCTTAAGTCATAATGCTCCTTGCCATGGGGGGCTGAGAGACTGAAGTGCACGCGAATCCACGAACTGAGGGGCCTTGGGGTACCCGCGTGGGCTTGTGCCGAATTCTATAAACCGAGGTGGCGAAAAGTGATAGACCTGCAGTTGCTGTACAACGAATATCTGAACCAAAAATTCAGCCGGGGATTGCCGTCTACACCCCTAGACCGTTTTGAGTACAGCCCATGTGAAGGTGGCGGGGCAGAATTGTTTTTCGCAGGCGAAACAGAGGAGGCCTTCAGCGGTTGGATCTCTGAATTACAGCCAAGAGACCCCAATTACACCGCTAGTCCCGACTGGGAACCTGTACTCTTGTCCTCTTTTCCCCAAATGGATGTATATGATGAGCTTATATGCTACTATTTGCTGTTTACACTGAATTCGACGACATCTGTGGCCAAGATCTACCCGTATAATGCGATGAATGATTTTATGAAAAATTACGGTTTCCTTCAGCTGACCCACCTGGCCGATTCCGTCACCTTGGACGATGAACAAAGGTGTCAGCTGAGAGACTTCTTCTGGTTTTTTTACCTGTATGCTCATCCGGTGAATGGAGATACCCTTTATGCCTTTTCCTTTAGCGGACAAAACTTGATCCATACAAAAACCGGCATCAATATGGAACGTTATGTTTCCGTCTATCACGACTACTACAGAGATAATGTGGAGAAGGTTAGCGGTTCAGTCAACCTGTCATCGGAGGACATTAACGCTTGCAAGAACCTCACCTTACAGCTGCTGGGGCACATAGAAGGAAAAATGGGGAGGCTCATCCTCCCGCCGGAGGCCAGGGTGGAGCCTGTCCTGGAGCTGATTAACAATGTGGACGGCATGATCCATGCTTACGCGAACGATAAAGCCGCGGTGTTTGAGGTAATGCGGAGCTGCCTGCCGGACCACCGTTCCACTCCCTATCACCTTCACTGTTTCAGTACACTGCTGCAGAATTATGTGTGTTATATCTTGTTTTTTAACTTCGATGAGGTCAATCATCTGGTGGACTATTTCAAGGGTGATCCAGCAGTATGCGGCGTTATCCTCAATAAAATGTTCGCCGACACGATCTTCATCCAGCGGATGATGAGGCTGC
The DNA here is from genome assembly GCF_046543445.1 of Paenibacillus nanchangensis. Lineage (NCBI taxonomy): Bacteria > Bacillati > Bacillota > Bacilli > Caryophanales > Paenibacillaceae > Paenibacillus > Paenibacillus nanchangensis. Next base: position 185,176 of record NZ_JBHOFD010000007.1, on the reverse strand, counting down.
ACCACATTGACATCAGATCCTACCCGAAGGTCACCGAATATTTCGGCGAACGGGCTAAAGGCATTTATTTGTAATCCCTTTTGCTCCGCATTGCCCGGGCCGTAAGGAGGCGAATCAGATGAAAAGCAAGTTAAGAAATCTGACGATTGAAGGACAAGCTTATGTTTATTGGTATACAAGCGGACACAGATTCAGTTTAAACCTCTCTCCCAAAAACAATAAAAACATCAAAATCACTTTGATTTTTCAGGCAGACCCGCCGGATGAAGACCCTTATACGTTGTGGGCCTTCTATGATATTACGGCGGTAAGAGACGGCCTGCAGACCACTATTCATTTGGGCAAGCCCAAGCATATTGCACAGATTCTCTCCTATTTAAAAAAGGAACGGCCTGCCTGGTTTACTCAAGAGCAACCTCACGTTATGAAGCATGCATGGGATCTGCTGCAAGAGATGGGGTATTCCCAGCTAAAACCGGTTTGGGTCGGGGAATGGTAGTTTGTTCAGCGTGAGCCGGAATCTTAGAACCGCATGCTTTCTCTCCAACCGCCTCGCCTAAGTTCCGGAATAATTTTCAGGCCATCCGTCAGCTGCCCCTGACCACCAGCCTCCTGCCACATATACTTTAGAAGGCAGACAGGACAAGGAGGCTACAACGTGACAAAGGCGGCCAGAGCGGCTAGATCGAAGGACCGGCTCACCATCATCATTAAAAAAGGAAACCGGCGTATGCAGGTAAGCACCCCGGTTTCCAGTATCGACAGGTTTGTTTTCATTTTGAACCGGCAGTTCACCAACGCGCCGAACACTACCCAAATCTCAAGCGGGGCCGGGCGGAGCAGTGCAGCCGGGAACAATGCGGCCATTAATTCTCCGAACACCCGCCAGCAGCAGAGTGTGGGCGCGGGAGGAACCGCCCGCAACAAAGGAGTAAACAACAAAGGGGCAAAAGGCTTGCGGTATGCCAAACCTCTGCCGGTCCGCACTAAGCGTAGCGGCAAACACGTGGTCATTGTGGTCAATGATCAGGTGGTCAAACTGCCCAAGGGGCAGCAGACGGCATCGGCGACCCAAGTCGCAACCGGCGCCGGCACCTACAGCACCGGGGGAACCAACTCGGCGATCGAGAGCAGGGGGACCAGGCAGCAGCATGCTGTAGGTGGAGGCGGAACCGCCGCTAACAAATGGACCCGCAGCAGTAAGAAAAAACGGCCCGCCAAAACAAGACGGACTCCAAGCCGCCGCTAGCTTTAGTTTCCCGCCTCATATAACACCGGGTCGATGTCCTGAATAAACGGCGTCCATTCCCCAACGCTGAACAGCAGCAGCCGGTGCATGGCACGCGTGCATGCCGTATAAAACAGCTTCCGCTCGTTCTCCCGATGATATGCCTCAGCCGAAGCGTCATACACCAGCACGGCGTCGAATTCGACGCCTTTTGCCAGGTATACAGGGAGGATCAAGGTTCCCTTATCAAAAGTCGGCGTGTTTTTTGTCACCAGCTTCAGCCCCGGGACGCCTTGGGCGGCCAGCCGTTCATAAGCTTCCTTGGCTTCGGCCGCCGTTTTTGTAATGATCCCGATAGAGTCGAGCCCTTCCGCCTGAAGTGCGGCGAGCTGCTTCGTGATTTGCCCGGCCCGTTCTCCGCCTTCGGCAGCTTTATAAAGCTGCGGTTTACCTCCGCTCCGTTCAAACGGAACAATCTCCTTGCCGTCCGGAAGCAGCGACTTGGTGAAGTCCACAATCTCGCGGGTTGACCGGTAGCTGCGCACCAAGCGGATAAGGCGGGTATCCGGCTCTCCATACAGCTGAGTGAGCGGCGATGCTTCGCCGTGCAGCTCCGTCGACTGGGCAAAAATCGCCTGGCCGAAATCGCCGAGCACCGTCATCCGGGCACGGGGGAACATCTTTTTGAGGAACTCGTATTGGAACACCGAATAATCCTGTCCTTCGTCTATAAATACATGCCGGACCTCCGTATTCGTCCGAACGCCCTCAATCAGCTCTTTCAGATACAGATACGGGGTTGCATCTTCATAATACAGCTCCTGCTGTGCAAGCTTTACCTTGGTTTGTCCGCAAATCTCCGGCCACAGCGGCGGAACCTCCGCCCCCTCCGTCATCCGCTTGTAAGCTGCTTCTTCTTGGAACAGCTGCCCATACAGTCCAACCAGATCAATGAACCCCAACCGCTTGATAATCCGCTTCAGCGGTTTGAACTGTTCCTTAACAACAGTCCGTCTAAGCAGCTCTTCCTCCCGTTCGGCATAGTCAAAATCGCCTTCATCCGGTCTGCTCCGGTTGTCCAATCTTTCGCGGACCGCTTCATACTGCTCGGCAAAATCAAAAACACCCCGGTCTTTATGCAGCTGACGGTACGCCTCGACATATTGGTCGTTATCCAGATAATCCAATTCGTCCTGTACCCAAGCGGCTTCCCGCTCTTTGCTCTCCAGCACTTTAAGCTCGCGCAGCAGCCACTCCTGCAGCTGGGCAATGCGGTTATGCAAGCGAATGGACGGGTCATAGCTGTAGAACTTATCCTTCATTTGCTGCGCCGTAATCAAATCCCGATCCCTGAAACGCAGGGGGACAAAACGCATGCCCTCCCGTTCCAGCCACACCGCATAGTTCCGAAGCGCCTGTAGGTAACCTGCCGATGCTTTGAACCGGATCCCTTCCAGCCGGGCTTCGTACCCTGAATCCGATTGCTCCGACAGCACGTATTCGATTTGGTCAAACGGGTCTTCCACACGAAACGCCTTGCCCAGCCAATGGTCCAGGTATTCCTGGAACGTAGTCTGCTGCATGTTCTCTTCGCCAAGCTCGGGAAGAACCGTCGAGACATAGCTGTTAAACATCGGATTCGGCGAAAAAAGCACAATTTGATCGGCCTTCAGCCGCTCCCGGTGCGTATACAGCAGATAGGCCACCCGCTGCAGCGCCGCCGAGGTTTTGCCGCTGCCGGCTGCGCCCTGCACGATGAGCATCCGGCTTTTGTCGTCGCGGATAATGGCGTTTTGTTCCTTTTGAATCGTTGCGACGATGCTTTTCATCTGATTGTCAGCACCCTTGCCAAGCACCTGCTGCAGCAACTCGTCGCCAATCGTGACACTGGTGTCGAAGACATTCAGCAGCTGTCCGCCGCGCGTCTGGTACTGCCGCTTCAGCTGCATCGTCCCGGAGACCGTTCCGCCCGGCGTCTCATATTGGGCTTCACCCGGAGAGTAGTCATAGTACATGCTTGCGATCGGCGTCCGCCAGTCATAAATCAGGAAATTCATCCCGTCCGTATCGACGAAAGAGGAGACACCGATGTAGACCTGCTCGCTGGTTCTTGTGCCTTCCTCTTGAAAATCAATGCGTCCAAAATAAGGAGAGGACTGCAGCCGGTTCAAGTTTTTCCACTGCTGCAAGCGCAGCCTGTGGCTCCGCTCCCGCTCCGACAACAACGCTTCCTGCTGCCGGATGCTGTAGAATGTTTCTTCAAAATCTTCATCTGTGCCGGTATTGACAGTAACCTCCTCCCAAAACTGCCTGCGGAATTCCGTTACCTGACTGTGCAGCCCGCTAACCTCGGGCTCCAGTTCAGCAAGCCTTGACCGCAGCTTTGCCATTACCTCATCCAGCCGGTCCTGCTCCCGCTTCCATTCTTCCGCGTTGATCATCTTCCTGCCCGCACCCCTTTTATTCATTTTTTTTGAGGCAAAAGAAAGTTTGACAAACCCTGATGCCGCGTGGTAAGATTAAAATGTAAATAAAATGATAAATACTTGGTTCGTTATATTGTTGTTGATACGTTCTTCGATCATATAACAAATTTTCTTTGCGTGCAACTAAATACGATAATTTTACCCCCGGGCAAATTTGCCGGGGTTTTTGATTTGCTTTGTGAAGATGAAAGAAACCCCAAGGCGGTAAAATGCCCCGGGGTCTCTCGACAATTTGACAGCAACCAGAGCCAGTTACCGTCTTCTTTTTTATCTCCTTCGGCTGGGATTAATGGCCCGCTGGTTTGGCAGGAACGACAGGGCTGCTATTAGTGATTCTCGCCCGCTTCTTCCGGTTCGCCGAGTAGAGAATAAGCAGCAGAATAAACCACACCGGGGTCAGCAGCAGGGCCGGCCGCGTCTCCTCGGCAAACAGCATAATAATGAGGATGGCTGCAAACAACGCCAACACCACATAATTGATAAACGGCGTAAACGGAGCTTTGAATTTGGATTGCGCCTGCAGCTCGGGTTTCGTTTTCTTGTACCGCACATGGCACACCAGAATAACGCTCCACACCCAGATAAAACAAATCGCACTGATCGTCGTCACGATCCCAAAGGCCTGCCCGGGAATCAGCTTGCTCAGCAGCGCCCCCACCGACACCACTACTGTGGATACAAACAAGGCGTTGCTGGGTACATGGTTTTTGTTCAATTTGGCAAAAGCAGCTGGAGCCTGGTCGTTTTTGCCCAGATTATAAAGAATCCGGCTGGTGGAGAACATCCCGCTGTTGCAGGCGGAAGCCGCCGAAGTCAAGACCACAAAGTTAATGATGCCTGCCGCGATCGGAATCCCGACCAGATTAAAGGTTTTTACAAACGGGCTTTCGGCTGGACTCAATTCCGTCCATGCATTGATGCTCAGCAGAGCAATGATCGCTCCGACGTAGAAAAAGAGAATCCGCAGCGGGATTTTATTGATCGCCGACGGGATGTTTTTTTCGGGATTGGCCGTTTCCGCTGCCGACACCCCCACCAGCTCCACGCCAACAAAGGCAAACACCACCATTTGAAAGGACAGCAGGAACCCGGATACCCCGTTCGGAAACCATCCCCCGTGCTCCCACAGGTTGTTCAGCGTAACCGTCCCCGTATCGGTCTTGAATCCGATCACCAGCAAAACAATGCCGATCGCAATTAACGCGAGAATGGTCACCACCTTGATCAGAGCGAACCAGAATTCCAGTTCTCCGAAGTTTTTAACCGTCAATAAGTTGAGTCCAAGCAAAATAACCAGACAGATGACGGCGGGCACCCACTGCGGAATATCGAACCAGTACTGCACGTATACCCCAACCGCGATCACATCGGCCATGGCCGTCATGATCCAGCAGAACCAGTAGGTCCAGCCCGTTATAAACGCTGCGCGCGGCCCGAGATAATCTTCGGCGATATCCGTAAAGGATTGATAGCCTGCCTTGGACAGCAGCAGTTCCCCCAGCGCCCTCATTACAAAAAACACGGCAATTCCAATAATCAGATATGCAAAAATGATGGACGGCCCTGCCTGCTGAATCGCTTTTCCCGATCCAAGGAACAACCCGGTGCCGATCGTCCCCCCAATCGCGATAAGCTGTACATGCCGGTTCTCCAAATCTCTTTTTAGCTCTTGCGCTGCCACATCAAACTCCCCCTTAAAAATCGGACAATCCCTGATTGTGAAACATTGAACAAAGTTTCCGGAGAATAAAAAAAGAGATTGGATGCGCTCCAATCTCATGGTCATAAGAATAATAAATAAAATCCATCGCACCCCGGCGGCCGCCCGGAAAACGAATAGATTATTTAATACTCTTCTGTCCTTTTGCCTGAGATTATGAACCCTTCGGCGCCGCAAAACGCGGTCTCTCCAGAAGCTGCTCCTGCTATAGTGTGATCCATAGCAATCATAGCTTGTAATCATTTAGTTGTAATCGTGCGATGAAGCTCGCTTAAATATTTTTCAATATTAGTCCCGCTCTGGTATTTTGTCAATAACATTAATTACCACGCCGTGTCAGACCCCGCCGCTCGCCAAAATAATTGGAATAAGGCGTAAACCCGGCCAGCACTTCATCCACCTTGTTCATCCGTTCCTCCAGGCTACCCCGCAGCGTAATGTAAGGAATCCGCCGTTCTTTTAAATCCGCAATAATCTGTTTATGAAAAACATGACGTTTCTGGTCCCCGCTCCGGTCCCAGGTATCGTCGTACGGGATGTCGTCGCCGCACAGGAAAAACAGGTCATACCGCTGCGCATTCTCCAGCGCAATCCGAGTCAGAAGCTCAGGGGCTCTGCCATGATAATCCTGGGCGAACATGTACGTGGTAATCGCATTGGTATCCACAAAAAGATACCGGTTCGCCTGGAGCAGCGCCTGCTCCTCCCGCTCGATATGGCCTACGGCGATTTCATCAAACGCCTCCAGCCCGATCCGGCGGTCCACCTGATGCTCCGTCCAATAATCGCGCCCGTATTCGCTCGCATAAGCCGTATGGTACCGCATCGCCAGTGCTTCCGTAAGCGTGGATTTGCCGGTGGACATTGCGCCCACAAACACCACTTTTGTGATCAGGTCCCGGTAGACGACATCGCTCACATACTGCCGGTACCGGTAAGGATCAGAACGAACCATCGTGGCCGACACCGGCACCCGTTCCCGCGCTTCATCCACCCGCCGGTCCGCCGCCCCAAGCGCAAGACTCATATGCTCGCCGTAGAACTCGCTGGAATAAAAATGCGTCACCTGCTCTCCCTGCAGCAGGCCCAAAATGTACTGCTCCTCCCGGATTTCATGCTCGCGGTCGTCGGAGTATCCGTCCGGGCCGTCCCAAGCCTCGATCACCCGGACCATCGGGTACAGCTTGCGGATCCACCCCGCCCGGATGTGCAGCGGAATAGGGGTTACTGCCGTTTCATAGATGACAACGATCAGCTCGTCAACCTCCTGCAGCGCCGTCTCAATCATAAACTGATGCCCTTTATGCAGCGGAGCGAATTTGCCCAGCGTTAAACCCAGCGTTTTCATGCCGCCACCTCCTTGGCTCCCTTGTTCCAATTGTAATAACCGTACGCGGCGTTAACCAGATAAGCGCTCCACATGACGATCATGAGCAGGCCTTCCCCGCTTCCGTCCAGCATCCGGATCACCCACAGCAGTACCGTGAACAAATTCAGGACAATATAGACCAGCCACTGTTCCTTAAATCTGCGCACCATCAAAAGGGTGGCCACGATGGAGAGCACCGTTGTAATTGCATCGATGTAAGGCGAATTTTGCCCGGGGATGAAGGACAAGCCGAACCCAAGCAGCAGGCAGCCTGCCGCGCAGATGGTACACACAAGCAGCAGCCCTTTCAGATTCATTTGGCGCATGGCCAGTTTGCCGCCCGTCCGGTTATTTTTCCACATGTAGTAGCCGATCACGTTCATCGGAATAAAAAACAGCAGGTTCAGCAGCACTTCGCCAAACAACCCGTTAATGTATGCCAAATAGGCATATCCAACGGTATTGTACATGCCAAATACATAACTCATCAGATTGCCTTTTGCCGCAAGCACTACACACAGCACCCCGGTGATAAAGACCGTAAATCCGAATAACGAATCCTTGGAAACCACCGTAAACCCTACGGCTATGGCGGTAAACACAACCAGCCAAACGATTTCAAACAGGTTCCAGCCGCCCCATGCTTTTTTCATTTTTGTCCCCTCCGCTTTCTTTGCAGTTGCGCTTTATAAAATCCACTCACACTTATTGTTGTTTTGATAATAACATATTGTTAATAACAAAGAAAGCATAAATTTCTGTTTGACCCGCCCGGCCGATAGTCCGGTTTATGGCTGGATTGGGGACCTGCCCATACAGATCAAAAAAGCAGAAAAAAAGTACCCATAGCCGGGCACTTGAGACAATGCCTTTGGGCTATGGGCACTTATTGCTTTTCTATTCCGGAAAGATACCCGGCGTCCCCGTCTGCGGAATGACAAAGGACCATTGGGCATCCCTATACTGATGGTCAACTACAAGGCGTTTAATTGTCAGCTGCTTGGGCATCTTTTTCAGTCCATGGATAACAAAGGCGCCATCATCAAGCGTATACAACCCCGATCGGCTAGTTGAGATCCCCCCGCCATAATACACGGAATACTCCTTGCCGTTTTCATCAGCAGCAACCCAGGTACCCGTGCTAATGTCATTACTGATCGTACCGCCTAGCGGAATTCTCGCGTAACCAGTGTCATCGATCTCCAGCCCTTTGAATAAAAGCTTATCCCCTGTGTCTTCGAATTTAACGGGCCGTTCGGCCGATATTTTGGCGGGATCAAAGGTAACCGCTGCTTCACACTTTTCCCGGATCGAGTAATTATCCAGTACAAACCGGATTTTTTGCTTGTCATAGGCAAAATCATCAAATTGAAATGCCCACCGCATCGTTCCGCTCCAACGATCCAGCTCAGAGCGGAGCGTGGTGTCATACATACCGCTGATTGGTGTAGCGCAGCATCAGAACCAGCCGGTAGTGCTCAGGCAGCGCATCCAGCAGGCGGTCAAGTTCGGAACGCAGTTCCTTTTGCAGCAGTCTGGATTCCGGGGTTTCGTGTTCATATCCCTCTTCCTGAAATAGGTTGGGTATTTTCCGGCGGCCCCGGTCTCTCTGCAAATTGACGGCAATGGTATAGATCCAACCCGCAAAGCTTTGAGCAGGGTTATGTGACGCCAGTTTGCGGTAGGCTTTGATGAAGGTCTCCTGGGTAAGGTCCTGAGCGTCCCCATCAGAAGATCCCATTCTACGGAACAATCCGTACAGCTTATCTTGATAACGCCGAACGATGTCCGCATAAGCCTGCTTGTTACCATTTAGCACGGCTTCTATGACGGAATGATCGTCTGTCCGTTCCACGGGTCCTCTCTCCTCTTACGGTCACTTGGTGATACACTACTAAGACCCCTTGTCCGTACTTTTTCTCTCACTGGCTAGGGAAACTTTTAGTTGTGCCCCTGGCTTTGCATGCAAAAAGACGACAGCCCATGAGGAGAGAACATATCCCGGCTGCCGTCTATAATTAAACTAATGTTTGTCAGTCAAAATGGCGGACCAGCGCCAGCGCCTCTTCATGGTCCGGCTCAAGCTCCAACAATTGGCGCAGATACTTCTCCGCCTCTTCGATCTCCTCTAACTCAAAACAGCAGATAGCCAGACAATAAAAGACAGTGGATACGACCTCTCCCTGCTCCTCCGCCACTGCTATCTCCAAATAACGCTTGGAGGATTCGTAACGGTCCATCTCAAACAGGATCAGACCGGCATCCAGCGCCAAATTATAACGCTGCTCCATGACATAATACGAAGCCCACATCCGCTCGATGCCACTGCTCAGATCCTGATGCTCGTCATCGCTTGCCTCCGGCAGCAAACGGGAGATTTGCCTGGCGGACTGGATAAAAAACTCCGCATCATACCCGCCCAAACGCCAAAAACTTAAAATCTGCTGCATTCCCATGCCCTCCAGCTGACGGTCCACCCAGCTTTTTAGGCTAAAAAACTCATCCGGACCAAAACGTTCGATACTCCGGCGGTAAGCTAATCTTAAGTTTGGATACTGCACGGGATGTTCCACGTGCAAAATGCAGCCAACATTGATATTGCTGTAGTGATGCGGAGGAAACAGCACCTCGGCTCCTTTTTCCTCAAAATACTGTTGAATTGCATGGTAATTGGCCGTCAAAGAGAAGCTCCCGTGAAAAATCAATTCCGGCGGCTCCGCAAACTTCCATTGATCCAGCAAATGATCCCCTTTGTCTGCTGTGATTAACACGAATCCCGCCCGGGTCAGCCGGTTTAAGCGTTCCAGGCAGGTTAGTCCCGCCGCAGGAAACAAAATATGCGAGTCCTCCAGATGCTCCTGGTACGCCGCAATCACCCTGCGGTAAGGATAAGACTCCTCTTCATATTCCGGCGCTCTACGATACGTATACTGTAAAGTGGTTTGATTCAACCGCTCCGAAGCTTTAAGCGAATCCGCATGCGCGGGGGATTCGATATAGACATCAGCTTCATGAATATGGCCTTCGCTGACATAAATCAACTCCTGCGGGATCCCGTCAAAAAAGTAATTGGCAATCAGGAGTACGGGCTGCTGCAAATCGCCCTCCCGAATCGCGGCTCCGGAGACGAGAAGGCTCAGTTCTGTATCATGGACGGCGTCAAACCGTGCGAAATCGAGTATTCCCTCAGCAATAAAGGATTGCAGAGCCGGGTGATCCCGCCAGGCCAAAACATTGCTCATTGCCAAATCGGTCATGATGTACCGAATTTCAGGCAGCGTCACACCCGCTCCCGCGTATTCTTTTAACTGCCGCAGTTCATGCAGCACGTGATAAGCGAGCCGTCCGGCCCCCGCTCCAAGCTCAACGATATACACAGGCTCCGAATGGAATCCTTTAACCGCCCGGTCCTGCAAAAACCCGAAAATCATCTCGGCATAAGCGGCCCCAATCATGGGGTTGCTCGTAATGTACTGCGGAACTTGGTCATTCCTCCAGGCTCTCAGCCCTTCCTGCTCATAATATTCACGCTGGAGCTCCCATATAGGCGCTTCACTGAAACGGTAACGCTGTTTATTCGTATCTGTCATTGTTTTAACCCTGCTCTTTCGAAAGGCGACTTATTGGGGACTGGTGGTGGCTCCATCCCCCTTACCTATTCAAGCACAAAATACGGGGAATACCAAATGAAATAACCTTCCCGCCTAATTTCCCGGTTGTTGCTGCGCCATAGTTCAGCCGCGTGTCGCCGATATCCGCCGGTTTGCTCAATCCACCGGAGTCTCCACAGTCGTGTTGTATACTTTTCTGTAATGGATTCCTTCAATCCGCAGAACCTCTGGCTGACCGCTAGAGTCGAACAGCAGCGTGCGTTCCTTCAGAACCCGGCCATTTGGCTGTTCCGTTTCCTTTTGGCCTACAGATGTTATACTTGAACACAAATCTAAAATCCCGGCAACGGAGGAGATTATGGAATTCATCCAAAAACGGCTGGTTCATTATGGCGCAGATCCGGTGATGGCCGTATACCTCGCGCATATTTTTTCGATACTTGGTATCGCCGCATTGGCCATACTGGCTCACTTTATCGCCGCAAAAATTGTTTTGAGGCTGCTCACCAAGTCCATTTCCAGCAATAAATACAAATGGGGCCATACGATATTGGAGCGAAGGGTTTTTCACAAGCTCTCGCATTTTGTGCCCGCGATCATTATTTATTATTTCTCTTCCGCCTTTCCCGGCTACCGGGAGCTGATCTCAAAAGCGGTTATGACTTATATGATTGTAGTTGGGATACTTGTGATCGATGCGTTTTTGAATGCAGTGAATGACATCTACCGAACTTATGAAATCTCCAAAGCAAAGCCCATCAGGGGCTACATCCAGGTAATCAAAATTTTTATGTATGTCATCGGTGGCATCCTCATCATTGCGAATCTGATCGAAAAAAGCCCTCTGCTGCTCCTAAGCGGTATCGGGGCGCTGTCCGCAGTGATTATGCTTGTCTTTAAAGACTCCTTATTAGGACTCGTAGCAGGCGTGCAGTTAACCTCCAACGATATGGTGCGGGTCGGCGACTGGATTGAGATGCCCAAATATGGGGCGGACGGAGACATTATCGACATCTCGCTGAACACGGTGAAGGTTCAAAACTGGGATAAAACGATCACCACCATCCCGAGCTATGCCCTGATCTCAGATTCCTTCAAAAATTGGAGGGGAATGCAAAATGCCGGCGGCCGGCGGATCAAGCGGTCTTTGTTTATCGACACCGGCAGCATCACTTTTTGCACGGAGGAGATGATCGAACAGTTTAAGCAAATTCGTCATCTGGCGGACTATATCAAGGATAAGGAAAAAGAAATTGAAGCGTACAATCAAGAATTTCATATGGACCGGTCGAGCAAAGTGAACGGAAGGGCGCTGACCAACATCGGTGTATTCAGGATTTACGTCCAACATTACCTCCAGAGCCACCCCCAGATCCATCAAGACATGACGATTATGGTGAGACAATTGGCTCCGGGAGAGACCGGACTGCCGCTTGAGATTTATGCGTTCACCAACGATATCCGCTGGACGGAATATGAGCGAATCCAGTCGGATATCTTCGACCATGTCCTCTCTGTTGCGCCGGAGTTCGGGCTTCGCATCTTCCAGAATCCTAGCGGCAATGACGTTAAAAGTCTCCTGGCACCGCAGCCTGATACCCGGGCACTTCAGCATTCTTAACACCGCACACGAAAACCCCTGCAGGAGTATGCAGGGGTTTTCTATATCTGCGATTGCCATTACGGACTATTACCGGATGGCTTCTGGATGGCTTCCGGATGGCTTCCGGATTACTGCCGCATTACTGCCAGATTTCTTCGGCAATCTCCTTGATAAAAGCCAGCTTGCGCCACTGCTGCTCTTCGGTCAGATGGTTGCCTTCTTCCGTGGAGGCGAAGCCGCACTGCGGGCTCAGGCAGATCCGGTCCAGATCGACATACTGCTGCGCTTCTTCAATCCGCTTCAGGATATCTTCTTTGTTCTCCAGCTCGCCGAACTTGGAAGAGAACAGTCCCAGCACCACCTGCTGGTTGTCCTTCAGGAAACGCAGCGGCTTGAAGTCGCCCGCACGCTCGGTGTCAAACTCCAGGTAATAGCCGGAGTAGTTGTCGATGCCAAGCAGTGTTTGTACGATGGGTTCATAACCGCCGCCCACTCCCGCATAAGTCGAAACATAGTTGCCGCGGCAGACATGCGTCGTAACGACCAGGTCACCCGGCAGATCGGAGACGACTTCGGCGTTCAGCCGGGCCAGTTCATTTGCATATTCAGCAACATTTACGCCGGCCTGCTCCATGATGGCCATAAACTGCTTGTCGCAGAGCGCTCCCCATGTGCAATCGTCGAACTGAAGACTGCGGCAGCCCGCTTCGTAAAAGGCCTGTACCGCCGCCTTGTAGGCCTTGGCGATGTCCGCAAGCAGCTCTTCCCGGTCAGGATAAATCGCCTGTGTGCTTTCTTTGTTTTCCGCCCGGTCCAACTCGAACAGGAACTGCGCCGCAGCGGGTACCGATTGACGGGCAACAACGTTCTCTCCCGCCGCTTCTTTCAAGAATGTATAATGTGCGGCAAAAGGGTGGCTGCTGAAGCTTATTTTTCCGGTCAGCCGTGCGGTTTCAGGTCTGGATTCCGCACCGTTAAACTGATAGCCCTGATCGATGATTGTCCGTTCTACGCCATCAAATCCCCAAAAGAAGTCCAGATGCCACCAGGAGCGGCGGAATTCGCCGTCGGTTACCGCCTGCAGGCCCACTTCTTTTTGTTTCTGCACGAGTTTTATAATTTCGGTGTCCTCCACCTCGCGCAGCTGCTCAGCATTAATTTCGCCGTTCTTGAACTGCAGCCGGGCTTCCTTCAATGGGGCGGGGCGAAGAAAACTGCCGACAATATCATATCGAAATGGAGTCACGGTCCGTTGTTTCGGTTGTTGGGTTTGTATGCTCATTAGGTTCGTCTCCTCGCAAAATTATTTTTAGTTACTATAGCATACGCTGCCGGTTATATGGTTCTACGAAAGAGCTATGGTTAGTTATAGGCAGCGGCTATAGCAATAAAGGACTAATAAACCCGGTCTCCTATTACAGTCAACTAAACCGGCTTGACCTGGCCTAAAACCTCATGGTAGTATTCAAACATACGACTCACAAGCAAGGAGGTAGACATGGAAATTGAAATGCTGAGGAAAATCGGATTATCCGATTTGGAGGCACGGTGTTACCTGACTTTACTGGAGGAAACGGATCTTTCCGGTTATGAAGTGGCTAAGCGGGTATCGGTGTCCCGAACGAATGTCTATGCTGCGCTGCGGTCATTAACCGATAAAGGTGCCTGCCGTGTGATTGAAGGCGAACCTCTACGGTACAATGCCGTACCTGCCGACCAACTGATTAAGCTGCTGCAGGATGGCTTTACGCAAACGGCGAAGCAGCTTCTAGCTGTGTTGAACACAAGACCGCGGAAGACGCCGGCTTTTTTCAACTGGCAGGGAAATCAACAGCTGGAAACGGCTCTACAGCGGGTCATTGCCATCGCGGAGCATTCGCTTGTTGTCGATATTTGGGCAGAGGATTTTCATATCGTTGAGGGACCGCTGCTGGAGGCAGAACGCCGGGGCGTCAAAGTCACGGTCGTGATGATCGGCCAAAGCCCCACACCGCTCAAACATATTATAGAGCACCAACGGAACGGGGAATGGACGGCCGAACGATCGCGGAAGTTCTCTGTTTTGTGCGATTCGCAAACCTCTATGATCGGCAGCTTCGGCGGCGATATCAAGGCTGCGGCGGTGGAAACGGACCATCCTGCCGTAAGCGAGCTGCTGCGCAATGCCTTCTACCACGATGCCGTCATGACAAGGATTGAGCAGGATTTTCCTGACCAACTTCGGGCCCGATACGGAGAGCATTACCAATCTATCCTTGAAACCGTGCTGGAATCCTCGGGTCTTAAGCGTTAACCGGCAGTATCAATGCTGCCGCTTTTTTTCTGTAATATTTATAGTAGTATTCTAAAATACCCCTTAAAAGGAGCGATCGATTATGAATCAAAATGACTTGGATTTTTGTGAATCCCTTATTCGAACAGCCGGTGCTGCCCTGCATTCCCAATGCGCCGGACGGACTCAACCTCCGGCAACAAAAGAGGCTGTATTTATAACTTTCCAAGAAGCGAATGATCAAATCGAAACCCTATTGAAGGAGGCGCTGCTACAACGTTTCCCCGCCATCCGCTGGTCATCGTCCGAATTCAGACCCGATCAGCAGCAGCAGCCGGAGTTCGACGGGCTTTATTGGATTTGCGACGCTATTGATGGAGCCCTCCATTTTCTGCAGGGATTTGGGTTTTATTCGCTTTCCCTGTGCTTGATTCAGGACGGAAAACCCGTCCTTGCTTTTATCTATGATCCTGAACGTGACGAATTATTTTATGCGCAGGAGGGTGTGGGCGCCTTTATGAACGGAAAGCGAATCTCACCTGCCGCAAAAACAGCACTAAGCGATGCTTACATCGCCACCTCTCCCCCCTCCTTCCCCGCGGATGAGCCGGAAACCACAGCATATGCCATTCAGTCTGCTCATGCGGTCATGATGAAATCTTTTGCTGTAAAAATGCTGGGTTCCGTTAAACTGCAGCTCGCTTACGTTGCTTGCGGAAGGCTGGACGGTTATTGGGAGTTTGCCAGCGGATACGGCGATTATTATGACTGGCTGCCCGGAGCTTTTATCGTTCAAGAAGCTGGAGGAGTGGTTACGGACACAGAAGGCCGCCCGTTTACATGGGGAACACGCGGCGTGTTAGCCGCAAATGCCTCCCTCCAGCCCCATTTGGCACAAGAGTTATCCGTTATTAGAAACAAGAAATAACAAGACAAAAACCAAGAGCGCCACCAATATGGTGTGCGCTCTTGATAACAGTAAGGTCACCCTTGCGTAGACAGTTCTTTGATTTCTCAATTCTATTTTGCCCTACTTGTTCCCAGCCTTGTTAAGGATATTCTGCACCTGCGTATTGATAGACTGGAGGGCCTTTTCTTGATTTTTTTTATTATTGATTACTTGTTTGATTTCACCCTGCACGATATTTGAATACTGTATATCAAATGACATTCCTAATGGGTTCTGATAAGCTGGAGAATCCAGATTAGGTTTCAATTTGTAAAAGGCATCCAGACGGTAGCCTTTGTACTCCTTGCTATAATCCATGCGGGACAGGGCATAGTCGCCCAACTTGCCCGACTGAGACTTTGCAAATTCCACTCCATTGTAGAATTTTATGAAATCCCATGCGAGTTCCTTATTTGTTGAACCCGTTGGAATAGTCATAATCGCCGGGATCAGAATGTTTCTGGTTGTTTTTTTATTTTTTGGATCAGCAGGACCTGCGGCTATTCCAACTTTGAAAGGCTTGAAGTTTGGTAGCGCGGATTTATCCGCGGTAATATCCCTTAGGGTATCGGTACCCGATGCGGCAACCAGCATAGCCGATCTGCCCATAATAAACGAATTATTGGAATAACCGCTTGTATTTGTCCCCTCAATAGTGCCGGACTTTATGGCGGACACAGCCATGGCAAATGTTTTTTTCCATGGGGCGGTGTTCATTGCAGCCTTCAGATTATCCGGATCATAACGGGTTAGCCCTTCTGAATCTGCGATATTATTCAATAAGTAAACGTATTTATCAAGCGGGTAATCAAGCCCCCAAACCCGGGTATCCTTGCTCCCTTTGGTTGGAAACTTCGCGGCTAGCTTCAAAATCTCCTCCCAGGTCATTCCATCATGGGGCAGAGCAACCCCGTATTTCTTGAACAAATCCACATTGTAGTAAATGGCCTGCGTATTGAAGGTTGGACTTAATCCGTACAGCTTACCGTTGTTTTTAAGAGCCTCGAGCAGGCCGGGGTAAATGGAGGTTGTGTCGTATTGATCACGCTGAATCAACTGCCCCAAATCCACTAACTGATTGCCTTTGGCAAGCTGCTTGTATTCCGCCGTATTCAGCATCACAACATCGGGAGTTTGCTTGGCGATAAAATCGGTTAACCTCGTTTTGCCATCCCAGTATACTTCCTTGATCTCCGCATTGGGATATTGCTTTTTAAACAAAGATTCGTCAAACAGGTATTTCTCCTTATACATTACTTTTATAGTTTGTTTCGAAACGGTTTGTTCCCCGGTATTTGCGTGGACTGCGGCACTGCCCGCGAAAACAAATAACATTATACTCAAACTAATCATGGAAATCTTGTGCATCCAATTTGCTTTCAAAATAGGCCGTTCCTTTCTCAAGGGAGTTTGAAGTGATGGGCGCCTAACCTGACAACGACACAATCTTGGTTCTTTTAAAACCAATATATTTCTAAGCGGACCAAGCATCACCCCAATTGTTATGTAATGGTTGTTATATGTTATACGGAACCATTTCCCAGTATATTGCGTGCAAAATTATACCGCCATGCAGTTACCTTACACTTTTCTTACAGCAGGCATAAGGTTATGTTCGGTCTGCTGCACCTTCTGCTCTCTCTTTTCTGGTCAAACAACCGCCAGTTCCGGAGCAAAATAATAGGGCACCCTGCAAGGGGCGCCCTATTTAATGTCTATTTCTATTGTGGTGACTGCGACTTCTTTCTGACGTCTAATGCGGCTTCCGGATTGGCCGCGGCTTGATTATTTAATAATCACATACTCCAGATTCACCAGTTTGGCATAAGTCACGATCTGGTCTGTTGTCAGGTTCAGCGAAACTACAGTATGGTGGCCGCCGCCGTTTTCGATCCAGGCTTTGACGCCATCCTGGAAGTTCGGCTTCACCTTCCACAATACCCGGGCCACCGGTAGCTTGGGAGCCGGTACTGTCGGCTCGAATGCCGTGACTTCGTTAATCAGCAGCTTGTAGTGCGTGCCGAAGTCTGCCATCGACACCACCACGCCATCGCCAGCCTTGCCGTCAAATACGAGCCGGGCCGGATCTTCGCGGTCGCCAATACCAAGCGGAGACACCAGAATTTTTGGTTTGTTGCCTGCCAGACTCGGGTCTACCTCAAGCATATGGGACTGCAGGATGGCTTCCTGGCCCGCAGCCAATTCGTACGTGTAATCTTCCATAAATCCGGTGTTCTGGTTGTGGCTCATCACTTTCAGCAGACGGTCAAGCGCAGCCGTCTTCCAGTCGCCTTCGCCGGCGAAGCCATAACCCTGCGCCATCAGGCGCTGCACCGCAAGCCCGGGAAGCTGCTTCATGCCGTGCAGATCCTCAAAGTTTGAAGTGAAGGCATTGTAGCCGCCGTTATCCAGGAAACGTTTCAGGGCAATTTCGTAGCCGGCCTGTACTTTTACGCTGGCCTCCCACGTCTCCTTGTCATAATCGCCATAATCAAAATCATACAGCTCCGCATATTCCGCAAACAGTGCGTCAATCTCCGCTTCCGTAACCTCGTTTACATAAGCGACAAGATCGCCGATGCCGTAATAATCGACCGTCCAGCCGAATTGAATTTGGGCTTCGACTTTGTCCCCTTCCGTAACGCCAACATTACGCATGTTGTCGCCAAAGCGGGCAACCTTGATGTTAAAGCTTTCGTTATAGGCAACCGCCACGTCCATCCATTCCGCAATTTGCTTCTGCACTTCGGGCCGTTCCCAGTACCCGACCACCACTTTGTTTTGTTTCCGCAGCCGGGCGTTGATGAAGCCATATTCACGGTCGCCATGGGCGGCCTGATTCAGGTTCATAAAGTCCATGTCAATGGTTGCCCACGGAATGCTCTCGTTGTATTGCGTAGCCAAATGCAGCAAAGGCTTTTGCAGCAGCTTTGTGCCGCGGATCCACATTTTGGCCGGAGAGAAGGTATGCATCCAGGTGATGACACCGGCAACCTCGTCACGGTAATTAACTTCCTTCATGATGGAGGTGATTTTGTCCGCGCTGACCGCAAGATCCTGCAGGACAAGCGGATAAGGCAGGACGCCGCTTTTGTTAAGCGCATCGGTCATGGCCTGCGCGTGTGCTTTGACTTCCGACAGCGCTTCTTCCCCGTAAAGATGCTGCGACCCTACGACAAACCAAAATTCCTTGGCGACTGCTGTTGACATAATGCTCAACCTCTTCCTTTATTTGATATGGAATGAATGATGGATGACCGTATCTTTACTTTTGACCGTAATAGGCGTCTTTCCCATGCTTCCGCAAATAATGTTTATCCAAAATCCGCTGCGGCAGCTCTTCGGCAAAATGGTTCAAACTGCGGGCAAACAAATTCATTTTGCAGACTTCCTCCAGCACAACGCTGTTCATTACCGCCGACTGGGCGTTTTTCCCCCACGTGAATGGGGCATGGCCTTTAAGCAGGACACCGGGAACCGCCATAATATCCAGCCCGCGCTGCTCAAAAGTTTCGATAATCACCCGTCCGGTCTCCGCCTCATAGCCGCGGTCCACCTCTTCTTGGGTCAGGAAGCGGGCGCAGGGAACGGAGCCGTAAAACGTATCGGCATGTGTAGTCCCCATAACCGGAACATCCAGGCCGGCTTGAGCCCAGGTCGTCGCCCAGGTCGAATGCGTGTGCACAATTCCGCCAATTTCTGCGTAATGCTTGTAGAGCACGGCATGAGTCGGCGTATCGGAGGACGGTCTAAGCTCGCCTTCCACCACATTGCCGTCAAAATCCACAACCACCATGTCGCTGGGTTTCATTTTGTCATAGCTGACGCCGCTTGGCTTGATGACGAACAGCCCGCTGTCCCGGTCCGCCGCACTGACATTCCCCCATGTATATTTCACAAGTCCATGCTTCGGCAGATCCAGATTGGCCTCATAGACCTCTTCTTTCAATCGCTCTAACATCTTATTCCCTCCAGTTCTCCACCAGATGATCTACAGCAGCCTGCTCAATTGCAAGGCCGCCGATGTACCGTTCCATGAACAGCCCAAAGCCTTTCACATCCGCGGGATCGGGATGAATGACCTGCCCTTCCGCATCCTTAAAGACCTTGTTCTCCAGGAAGTCGGCCAGCTGCTCCTGCTCCTCTTTGTTCTTCAGATAGGCGGCCAAAATCGCCATTCCCCATGCGCCGCCTTCTCCGGCTGTCGCCATTACGGCTACCGGAACACCCAGCGCGGCCGCGACCATCCGCTGCCCGACAACCGGGGTCTTGAACAGTCCGCCATGCGCCAAAATGCTGTCGATCGCCACCCGTTCTTTTTGCGTGAGGATGTCCATGCCGACCTTCAACGCGGCAAAAGCGGTAAACAGATGCGTCCGCATGAAATTGGCCAAGGTAAACCGGCTCTCCGGCGAACGGACGAACAACGGACGGCCTTTGTCGATGCCGGTAATGTTCTCCCCAGAAAAATATCCGTAGCTGAGCAGGCCCCCGCCATCGGGGTCCGCTTCCAGCGCCTTGTTGAACATAACGCTGAATAGTTGGCCGGCATCCGCCTTATGCCCCATCGCTTCATAAAACTCACGGAACAGGCCCAACCAGGCGTTGATGTCGCTGGAGCAGTTGTTGGCATGCACCATGCCAACCGGACTGCCGTCCGGTGTCGTTACCATGTCGATCTCCGGATAAACCGCCGACAGCTTTTGCTCCAATACAAGCATGGCAAAAACCGAAGTTCCCACGGAAATGTTGCCGGTCCGCTTGCGTACGCTGTTTGTGGCCACCATTCCTGTTCCGGCATCGCCTTCCGGCGGACACAGCGGAATTCCCGCCTGCAGATCCCCGGATGGGTCCAGAATAGCAGCTCCATCTGCGGTTAATACGCCTGCCTGTTCGCCTGCATTATACACTTTGGGAAGGATGCTGCTCAGCTTCCAGGGGTAGCCCTTGGCTGCCACAAGCTCATCAAACTGCCCGATCATCGCGGCATTGTAATCCTGCGAAGCTTCATCAATCGGGAACACGCCCGAAGCGTCGCCGATTCCGAGCGCTCTGTTCCCGGTCAGCCGCCAGTGAATGTACCCGGCCAGAGTAGTCAGATAATCAATCTGCGGCACATGCGGTTCTTCGTTCAAAATAGCCTGATACAGGTGGGCGATACTCCAGCGTTCCGGAATGTTGAATTGAAAAAGGTCCGTCAGCGCCGCGGCCGCAGCGCCGGTTGTGGCATTCCGCCAGGTCCGGAACGGAACCAGCAGCTCGCCCGTCTTATCAAAAGCCATATACCCGTGCATCATCGCGGAAAAGCCAATGGAGCCGACCGTCTGCAGGGTGACCCCGTACTGCCGCTCGACCGCTTGTTTCATTTCGCGGTAGGCCTCTTGCAGGCCCTTAATAATATCCGTCAAGTTGTACGTCCAGTACCCGTCAACCAGGAGATTCTCCCACTCATAACTGCCCGATGCGATCGTTTCAAACCGGGAATCAATCAGCACCGCCTTGATCCGTGTGGAACCCAATTCGATCCCAAGCGAAGTTGCGCCTTGTTCAATCGCTTGTTTGACGTCCTGATCCATGCTCACGTTACTCCCCTCCGTGACACTGATTTTTTACCTGTATCCCTGTAAGAATGCGCTTTCCTTTATTGTCAGCCCTAGTATATTTTTTGTCCGTACATTTGTCAATAAAAATAATAAGATATACTAACAAGTAAGCCGAGGGAGAAGTCTTCCTATGAATCCTTGCGACTGCATGTCCAAACCTGCCGGAGTTGTTGTATAATTTCGCCTGCATTCTTCAATTTCATTTCCTATAGATTATAATTACGTTCATCTTGTGCTAGAATATGTACATACAAATTCTAAACTAAAAATAATTCGTATTCGAACAACTGTGAAAGAAGTGACTATAGATGAAGCCAAAATATCAGGTCATCCTCGAGGAGTTAAAAAGTGACATTCTATCGGGGGTATATAGTGTAGGCGAACAAATCCCTACGGAATCCGCTCTGCAGGACCGGTACAACGTCAGCCGGCAGACGGTGCGCAAGGCGATTATGGAGCTGTCCAAAGAGGGTTTTTTGCGGAGCGAAAAAGGGTCCGGCACCTACGTCAGCAACCAGTTCCGGTCCAAGTCCGCCGGGAGCTCGGCTAAACGTACCATTGGGGTGATCACCACGTATCTCTCCGATTATATTTTTCCGTCCATTATCCGGGGGATCGAAAGCCGCCTAAATGAAGACAACTATTCGCTGCTGCTCGCCAGCACCAATAATGATGTTGCCCAGGAGAAAAAAGCGCTCGAAATGATGTTGTCCTATGGCGTGGACGGCTTGATCATCGAACCGACCAAAAGCAATTTGTACAATCCCAACATTGCTTATTACCTGTCGTTCAAGGAGCAAAATGTTCCTTTTATCATGATCAACGCCTACTATGAAGAACTTGAGGTGCCCTTTCTGTGCCTCGACGATGTGCAGTCCAGCTATCTGGCGACCCGGGAGCTGATCTCCAAAGGACATACCCAAATCGGGATCATCGCCAAAATGGATGACCTGCAGGGCAAATACCGCATGAAGGGGTACATTAAAGCGCTGGGCGAAGCCAGGCTGCGGTTCCATCCGGAGCAGGTGCTGTCGTTTGATACGGAGACGAAGCAGGAGCTGTCCGTAAATTTAAGAAACTTTTTGACGGAAAATCACGGCTCGATAACGGCTATTGTCTGCTATAACGATGAGGTAGGGCTTGAAGTGATCAATGTGTGCAGACAGCTGGAGCTGTCCGTTCCGGGGGACTTATCGGTCATCGGCCAGGATAACTCGTATATCGCCAAAAATGCCAATATCAAACTGACTACCTTAACCCACCCGCAGGAGCAGATGGGCCGTGACGCCGCCGATTGGGTTATTAAGAAGCTGCAGGGGAAAAAAGATGTACGGGATAACGTTTATTATCAACCCGTGCTGATTGAGGGAGAGACGGTGCGGGAGAGGCAGTAAATGCTCCGACAGCAGCATATTAGGATGTGTACGCAAACTGTAAATTAAAGATATAAGGGTCAGTCACCCGACTCCGTGATGGGTTACGAGATGCTAGCAACCCTGGATCTATACCTGTTTATTGCCTGATCGATCTACGCATCCTCTCCTGTGACACACCCGCAGCGGAGCAGCGGATTACCACAGAACGCGATACGGAGGTCTTTGCGGACCCAGCGGACGTTATTTTTGAATTTCTTGGGCTTTGGTATGCCTTGCGGACTCCAAGGCCGTTATTCGTACCGAAAACCTACAAACTATGGATTCTCCGTGTAAATAGGTGCTTCTGAGTCCGCAACTTCGCCAAAACACGGAATAATCAGCAAATAGGGTCCCCTGAGTCCGTGAACTTGTACCCATACTTTCTCTGACGGCTACAAAAGGGGGGAATCTGGGATAAAAGTTGCGGCTCGGTGGTTTGCGGTTTGCGGTTTGCGGTTTGCGGTTTGCGGTTTGCGGTTTGTCTGTCACGCTTCGTCTGCCAATGCAAAACCAACGGCCGCCTCGGCATGAAGTCTTGTTGTGTCATAGACCGGTATCGTGCAGTCCTCCTGGGAAATCAGCATGGTGATTTCCGTACAGCCAAGGATAACGGCCTCTGCTCCCTGGCGGATAAGACGGTCAATGACCTCCAGATATTTTTGCTTGGAAGCCTCTTTTATGATCCCAAGACACAGCTCCTGGTAAATTATATCGTGAATGACCGCCCGATCCGCTTCATCGGGGACCACGACCTCCAGTCCATATTTTTCGGTAAGCCTGCCCTTATAAAATTCCTGTTCCATCGTAAAAGCTGTTCCTAACAAAGCCACTTTTTTCACTTGATCCGCAGCGATTGAATTTGCAGTGGCATCTGCGATATGGAGTAATGGAATCGACACGGAGTTCATTACTTCCTTCGCCATTTTGTGCATGGTATTTGTGCATATGACGACGACCTCGGCTCCGCCTGCTTCTAGTTTTTGGGCCGCTTCAATCATAATTTCCGTTGCGGCTGTCCAGTCCCCTTGATGCTGAAGGTCTTTAATTTCTTGAAAATCCACCGAATACATCAGACATTTTGCCGAGTGGTGCCCTCCCTTCCTTGCTTTTACCGTCTCATTGATGATTTGGTAATAAAGCATCGAGGATTCCCAGCTCATGCCTCCGATCAGTCCAATGGTCTTCATTGAAGCTTCCCACCCGCCTTGTTCTATGTTCTCTATGCAAAAAGCCTGCGGCCAACACAGGCGATAAGCAAATATGTGCGTGTGCTAAATCTTAAACCGGTATCCCGCGCCCCATACCGTCTCGATAAACTGGTGTTTTGAGGGTTCCTTCTGAATCTTGTCACGAATTTTACCAACATGAACCGTGACCGTAGCGGTGTCGCCAAAATGTTCAATCCCCCACACCTTATCCAGCAGCTCATCTTTGGAATATACCCGGTCGGGATTTTCTGCGAGAAACAGCAGCAGGTCAAACTCTTTTGCCGTCAGCGGGACCTCTTTGCCGTGCAGCAGCACCCGTCTAGCATCAACCTGAATCGCAAGCCCGTGGATGTTCAGTTCGCGCGTCTTCCGCACAGGCGCAGAACCGGCACCGGCGGCAGCCCCGGTCAACCGGTCATACCGCTCCAGATGCGCCCGCACCCGCGCAACAAGCTCCGACGGGCTGAACGGCTTGGTCACGTAATCATCCGCGCCTAACCCCAGCCCCCTGATTTTGTCGATATCCTCCTTGCGCGCCGACACCATCAGCACCGGAATCGGCTTCGTCTCCCGGATCCGCCGCAAGAGATCGAAGCCGTCCATGCCCGGCAGCATGACATCCAGGATAATCAGGTCGTAATCCTGTTCCAGCGCTTCTTCAAGCGCTTCTATGCCGTCAGCCCGAAGAATAACCTCATAACCATGAACCTCCAGGTAGTCTCGCTCCAGCTCAGCGATCGCCCGGTCATCCTCGACGATTAGCACTTTTCGCTTCGACATCTCCCACTCTCCAGTCACGTTCGATACTGAACCATCGGGAGGGTAAACCTCACCGTCATAAACTGCCCCGGTTCGCTTCTTGCCTCAATTCTTCCGCCATGTTGCTCCACAATCTGCTTCGCGATTGCCAGGCCGAGGCCGGAGCCGGCCACGTTCTGATTCCGGTTGGCATCTCCGCGGTAGAACCGGTCAAAGATCTGCGCAAGCTCGCCAGGGTTCATTCCAGGTCCATTGTCGGTTACCGCAATGACCCATTTATCCTCCTGCCTTCCGAAATGAACACGGATGCACGGATCAGGTTTATCCATAAATTTTATCGAGTTGCCGACGATGTTGAGAATGACGCGTTTGATTTTCTGGGCGTCCATCGTTGCAAACGCATCGGCTCCCGCCTCATACTCGCCCGTCAAGCGAACGCCTGCACTCTCGTATTCCATGGACAACTCATTAAGCGTCTGCTCATAGAACTCTTCCAGCGGTACCGTTTCAAAATAAAATCTCTCCTGCTCCAAATCGAGCTTGGAGAACAGGAACAGGTCGTCAATCAGTCGATCCATATCCAGCGCCTTCGAATGAATTACGTCGATATACTTCTTCAGCTTCTCCGGATCGTTCGCTATACCTTCCTGAATTCCCTCCACATATCCTTTGATCGAAGTCAGCGGAGTCTTCAGATCATGCGATATGTTCGAAATCAGCTGCTTGCGGCTCTCCTCCAATGCCAGCTGTGCTCCGATCGCCCGCTGCAGCTCGCTGCGCATTTTTTCGTAAGAGCGGATTACACTGCCCACTTCGTTGCGTACCTTCGACTCCAAATGGAAATTCAGGTCTCCCTCTGCAATCCGGCGCGAGCCCTGTTCCAGCTGCCTCAGCGGCCGCACAATATCCTTTGTCGTGATCCAGATCAGCGGAACGATGATGATACTGAATAAGATGGCAATAGCTATAAGCATGAAACCCTGGAACCGGTGGTCCGGGGTCCCTGTCTCTGTCATATCGATGATCAGATAATACGCTAAAGGAGCGTCTATCTCCGGAAAGTCGTAACGCACAGAAAGCAAACTGCGCCCTTCCCACTTGCTTACCCCAAACGGCTCATCCCCGTGCATCCGGGAAGCTGAGGCATCCTGTCTCAGCTGCGCAAGGAAGGGTTCCCCTTCACTCAACTTGCCGTAGCTGCGCCACTGCTCCCCCTGCCGGACAACTACAAAACCCCCAAACGGCTCCAGCCGGTCTCCAAGCTGTCGAGCAAACGAAGAAGACGTCAGCTCCGCTGGCGTATACCGCTCCGCATAACGCAGATCTACGAACAGGTCAATGCCCCGGAAGATCGCATCCTCCGTGGACTGTTCTTTCACGAGGCTGTTTCCGTAATAGGAGATAATTCCCGTGATTACCCCGATTCCAGTCGCTGTAACGATGATTGCGGTCAGGAAAATGCCAATAATATACGTTAAAATAAGCTTTAGCCGAATGGACATAGGTTAGATTTCTTTCCTTTGGAAGGCTAGCAAGCCCGTTATAGTGCCCATGATATAGTAAGCGGTCATAAATATCAATGGCGCTACCGACGCGCCTGCATTTCCTGTATAAAGGAGCGGCTGCACCCAATCCGCGTAGTCCGTAACGAAAAACCGGCTTAACTGTGGCTCAAAAAAACCAATGACGCCCATGGCCAGCCACAACACGACGCTGACAACCATTCCAACCCCGCTGCTTCCCGTCCACAGGGACACGCTGTTCACCAGTACCACCAACAATCCGCAGAACACCATCGCGCCGCCCGCCTCCGCCAAAGCTGCACCGATCGATGGCAGGGCAGTCATTCCCTGCAGGAACAGGCTCCCTAGAAACATAGGCACGAACAAGCTGAGCACAATCAAAGCGCCAGCCGCCCATCCTGCGAGTATTTTTCCTATAAAAAGAGTCTCCCGGCTGACCGGCAGCTTCAGCGCATGTTTGATTGTGCCATCTTTGAATTCGCCGATCATCAGATCGCTGCCGAGCGACACCATGAATAATGGAAGCACGACCACAAGCAGCAGCTCCAGTGCGGTCACTGGCAGGTTTCCGCTCAGGCCAAGACGTTCGCCAATGAAAACAAAGAGAATCCCAATCAGAAAAGAGAGCAACAGCAGTACCCTCAGCTTGCCTCCGCGAAGCAGCTTCCGCAGCTCTTCTCCAGTGAGATAAAAGATAGGCATCCTCATGCCGCACCTCCCCTTTCCTTGGCTATGCAGTTCAAATAATAGTCCTCCACGCTTGCAAACGACTCCCGTATCTGCGCAGCACTTGCGGTATCCACGTGTTTTCCTTCATAGATAATACATGCCTGCGTAATCCAATCCTCGATCTCGTGTACCTGGTGGGAAGAAATGATGATGCTTATTCCCGTCTCCGTCACGAGACTCCGCAGCATCGCTGTCATCTCCCGCCGTCCTTCAATGTCCATGCCCGAAAACGGCTCATCCAGCATCAGGAGTTTCGGCCGGTGCAGCAGCACGCTGGCCAGCTCGATCCGCTGCTTCATGCCAGTGGAATACTTCTTGATTAAGAGCTGCTGGTGCCTGGACATCCCCACAAGCTCCAGGGTCTGCCGGATACGTGCTTCGTCGATGCCTGGATACAACCTGGAGTAAAGCTTCAGATAATCACTGCCTGTAAAATAGGGATGCGGAGCCGGCTCGCCGATCATCAGGCCCATATGGAGCCTCGTCTGTTCGGGCCGATCCGCAACGGAAACGCCGTTCCAGCGCGCTTCCCCGCGGTCTGCGGTGAGCCATCCGGCCATTGTTTGCAGCGCTGTCGTCTTCCCGGCACCGTTTGGTCCCAGCAAGGCTGCAACCTCACCGGGATGTACGGTGAGGTTCAGCCCCTGGATGCCGCGGCCGCCGGGATAGACCTTGGTAAGATCACAAACTTCAAACATTCGTAAGGCCTCCCCGAATTGTGCTGTTAGCCGCGGTCTTCGAACACGTCCGCATCGATGATTTCTGCAGAATGGCCGGCAGGGTCATATACGTCAGGCGTCGTTGTGTTGACGCCGCTGATGTCGCCCGCACCTTCCAGCTTCACGCGATGGGCGGCACCTGCTTCGTCTTTGCCGCTTACCTCAAACTCCCCTTGTACACCTTGCAGCTTGTTGTCCGTATCAACCTTCATCTGCAGGCGCACATGCTCAATCGCAACGTCTTCCGTCAGCTCCGGCAGTTGGCCTTCAAGGTCTAGTGTGTCAAACCCCTGGAAAAAGGGGAGCTGCATTAATCCCTCCAGCTCTGCCGGCATCCCCGATGCGTGCTCATCTTCATGTTCCCCCATGCCGCCGGCCGACACCACTTCCATCAGCAAACGTACCGTTGTTGGAACTTCCTCTTTGCTTACATCCAATGTGATCGTCTTTGAGCCGTCCGTATGGCTTGCTACACTGAAGTCGTCGCTTAGATCGCCGACCAGGAAGTCGAGAAGCGCTTCCTCCGGTTTATTCATCGGGCGATTCTCAGCGTGTTTCAGTTCCGGCCGGTTGCCGTGCTTGCCGGCATACTCATCATCCAGATTAATTACCTGATAGTGAAGACCATGGGTTTGGTCTACAAAATAAGCCGTGTCCCCGTTACTGCTGTACACGCTGCCGCTGCGTTCAATGCCCGGGAGGGTCAAGTCAAAATCAGCGCTTGCACTGTACTTCCCGCCTGCGTCCTTAACCTTCGCCGTGCCGTCTGCTTTCACCAGCGTTTTGCCATCCAGCTGAATCGTGAAATTTCCGTTCACTGTTCCGCTTTGGATGGTTTGCTCCGCTATTTGGTTTGCTTTCAGCACCTCTTTGAATGCCTTATACCCCTCCAAATCCGGCGTAGACGCAAATGCCGTCACCGCGAACATACTTACCGCCGCCACCGACGCGCCGGTCATCAACACTTTGCTTTTCCTTTTCATTTTGTACCCGCTCCTTCAAAAGTGGTTGAGTTTTGTTTCGTGCTTACAACCTTAGTCTAAAGGAGGAGTCTAAACTCCCTCGAAAGCAAAAATAAAAATTTTCTAAATTATTTGACCAATCAGTCCAAATATATTTGACCGAACAGTCCGGAAATGGTATAGTTTGGTCACACCCTTAGTTTTTACGGCAATCATCCCATAAAAGAAAGCGAGGCTGCTAATATGAGTAACCTGTCTTACGAGGAGGCCGAAAAGATGATGCAGTTATTCACCGAACGTTATGTTCAGAAGGATCTTGCTGCTTTTCTTGATTTGTTTGCTGACGATATCATCTTCGAATTTCCTTATGCCCCGGCTCCTAATCCTAAACGCCTGGACGGAAAAGCCGCGATGCAGCAGTATCTGGAGCGGCTGGAAGGGGTGCTTGAGATCCATTCGTTTACAACACCTATTATTCATGTTTCGGCTAACTCTCCGGTGTTTTTTGCCCAGTTTGAAGCGCGCGGCACCAACCTGGAGAAAGACAGCCCTTATGAACAGCACTATATTTCCGTAGTGGAAGTAAAAGACGGAAGGATTTCCCGTTACCAGGACTACTGGAATCCATTAGCCATTTGATGGGGAACACAACATACATGGAGGAGATTTTCTTATGCATACCAATACATCAGCTCGTATTTTGTTAACCGGAGGACTAGGCAAAACCTCCTCCCGCATCGCTCAACTGCTGAGCAGTCAAGGTTATCGTGTCCGCAGAGCGGGACGCAGTTTATCCAGAGCAGGAGGTGAACGGGCGGAAGAACACTTCCCCTTCGACTGGTTCGATGACTCTAACCACGCTGCCCTTCTGCAGGACGTCCATGCTGTTTATTTGGTTTCGCCGCCAAGTCTACAGCCCGAGGAATTCATGATTCCTTTTATACGCAGAGCGCTTGATGCTTCCGTTACTCGCTTCGTATTGCTGTCCAGCGCATCCATCCCGGAGAACAGTCCGCCTTTTGGAGCGGTTCATCGCTTCCTGCGGAAGCACGCTCCGGAATGGGCCGTACTGCGCCCTTCCTATTTTATGCAGAACTTTACTGAAGGCGGACACCTGTATACCCTGCGGGAAAGCGGGCAGATCTTTACAGCAGCCGGAGACGGAAAAGTAGCCTTCGTCGACGCAGACGATATCGCCGCTGTTGGATTCCATGCTCTGACTGACGAAAAACCTCATAACAGAGAGCATATCATTACGGGACCCCAATCCCTTTCTTATGATGAAGCCGCCGAGATCATCCGCCGGGTTACCGGCTTACAAGCGAAACACTGTTTCATCTCCTCGGAGGAACTTGCAGTAAGACACACTGCTGCCGGGTTACCTGCGGATTATGCCGGACTTTTGGCCAGGATGGATGATCGCATTCGAC
Organism: Paenibacillus nanchangensis; assembly: GCF_046543445.1. Lineage (NCBI taxonomy): Bacteria > Bacillati > Bacillota > Bacilli > Caryophanales > Paenibacillaceae > Paenibacillus > Paenibacillus nanchangensis. The sequence continues at coordinate 155,590 of NZ_JBHOFD010000007.1, read as the reverse complement.
TGGAGGGAATGGAGGATCAAGTTACGGATACAGTGCTTCGTGTAACAGGGAGAGAACCTCGCTCCCTGGAGGAATTCATTAGGGACAACAAGGCGTCGCTTCAGTCTGTCCTGCAGAGTATATAATAATACTGACTGAATGATTGAATGACAGGAAAGAGGAGCAGGCACGGAGGCAATTTGGAGATGGAGGAGCGAACGCGACTGCCTTTATTTTTGGAGTTCTCCCGATAACCGGGCCTGCTAATCAAGAACTCCGAAAATAACAGCAACCGGAAGTCCCAAATTCGCCGCAGTGACTGCTCTGTTTCACCTGTCCTTCTTAAGTTCAGTCTATTAGATGAAAAATAGGCTTTCCTTAGGACCGCTGTCGAGACGGCGACCGCAAGGAAAGCCCTTCTTTTTGCCTAGGAATACAGCTTACTTGCCCTGCTGCACCGCTGGCTGAAAAACGGTTAGAACCATTTGCATGATACCCAACAACCTGTGTTCATCCATTCCCAGCTTGGCTGACGTAATCAGCGCGATTCGTTCATGCACCAGGAACCGGGCCAGCTCCCGGATATTTACCTCGGGGTTAAGCTCGCCCCCCTGTACCGCACGTTCCAGCATGGTATAAAAAATCTGCTCCGTCTGTTCAGTATTCGCCTGTAAAAAGGCTGCCAGCTCCTCATTGTGGGGTGCCTGCTCAATCGCACTGCTAATAATGAAGCACTGCGGGCGCAGTTCGGGGTCTACAAGGACCTTAATAATCGTAGTGAATACCCGTTCCAATTTGACAATCAATGTCCCTGGTCCGTCCACCTCCTGCTGTAAATCGCAATTCTTCTGCTCCATATAATGCCGGACTGCTGCGAGAAACAAATCCCACTTTGTCCCGTAAGTGTCATATATACTTTGGCGGGCAATGCCGAGCCCTGCGATCAGATCCGGCAGTGAGGTGCCTTCATAACCGCGGTTCCCAAAGACATTCATCGCTTTATGCAAAATCTCGGTTGTATCAAACGCCTTTGTTCTTGCCATCTCCAGCCCCCCTTTCCCTGCCATTTCAATATATAAACTGAACTTAAGAAAAACAGGCATGGATTGGCACTGCGGCGAATGTGGGACTTCCGGCTGCTGCGTTCGCTCCTACAACTCCAAATTGCCTCCGCGCCATTTTCTTTCCTGTCGTTCAAGCATTCAGTTTATACAGCTATACAGCCATTATACGATAGACTGGCCTCGCTCACGCAACAAAATCACCGTTCCACGGCTTTTGAATTTGAATATGTACAGTGTAAAAAAGTCGGTATGTTGATTATACGTTGAAAACGGAGGGCATAAGCTAACCCCCTTTGAGGTTCAAAGGGGGTTAAATGTCCTTAGCTGTGTTCAGGCTATTCATTATCCGGCTTGGCCTCGCCGGGCGGGTTCATCAAACCTTGAACAGCGCCGAGAAACGGGCGGATGGATTTGATCATGCCGTAGCCCATCTTGACGACCGGTACAAATCTTTGGACCATGCCGAACAGACGCATCCCGCCGCCGAGCAGGCCTCCCAGCCCGCCTCCGCCCGCAGCGGCACCGCCGCCAAGACCGCCAAAGCCGCCGAACAGCGAGCCCAGCATCGGGAGGAAAGCCGAAACCTTGGCGACCGGCTTACGGGAACGGGAACGCGAGTAGCCGGACGGCCTGCGGGAACGGGAACGCGCTTGGCCAGACAGCCTCCGGGAGTGGGAATGCGAGCGGCCGGACGGCTTGCGTATGCCGCTGCCCCGGACACCAGAACGGGTGCCTGCTGCACGTGCACCCGTTCCGGGGGACCGGGAGCTTGGCTTTCCGGAGGAAGCAGGCGGAAGGGTCCCCGCGCTGGCAAGTACCAACTCGCTGGAGTTCACGTCGGTAATGTACCCGACGTAAGTCTCACCGCTATGGAGGGTGACACAGACCGGGCGTCCCTGCAGCCTCTTAGCCCGAGTACGCATCGCTTTTGATTGTGCCATGAAGTTAGTTCACCTCGCTCACTGGTTTGTACTTCAATGTACGCCAGAGACGGGCGAATTGCTTGTGCGAATGGGGGCATACGCACGCCAAAAGTCACTTGGTGATGCCTGCAGCCGGCTTTTTAAAGCTCCAGTAACAGCTCCATAGCTTCCTTTTCCTTTACGGCTATCTCCTTTAAGATTTTGGAGGTATGCCGCAGCCAGTCCTCATTTCCCGTTTTTCCCGCTTTGTCGATCGAAGCGGCAACTTCACTCCATGCCGGAGCAATTTCCGTGAACTTCAAGCAAGCCTGCTTTATCCTTGGCTCATTAAGGAGCTCGTAACTTTCTTTAAGGAAATCCCTGTATAGATTGCGGAACAACGCGCCGCCCGTCCCTCCTCTTTCCATCAAAAGGGCCATCAAACCTAGGCTATCCGCCAAATCGGAACCACGCGCCGGCCATTTGAGCACTTCTTTGCTCATTTTGTCGATGCCTTTATTCCCGATATTACGGATCGGCGGGTTCAAATACTTGTAAGCATTTCTTGAGATAGCCGTCCGGAGGATTGAGGGCAGCTCTGGAAGTGCGGATGGCTGCTCGATGGTGTAGGATAGATTACGGGAGCTCATCGGCCCTTTTTCATTTCTGGCGAGAGACAAGGTACTTAACCGCGTTTGGGTACGGCTGCCTTGTTGAGCTGTGTCGGCCATATAGGCGTATTCATCATCATACCCGTATATAGCGGCATAGTGTCCCGCAAAGTGAACTTTATTGTTGAAATAATCCAGATGGTAGCTGTCCAGCTTCAGGCCTACGGGAATACCGCGGTCCAGCTTTTCCTTAATATTCGACCATGCCTTTGTCACAGAGCTGGTTTCCTGTACCTCAAGTTTCAAGTTTAAATGCGACGCTACACAGGAGGTTAACTCATCCGGCTTCACCCTGCCGCCGATAAAGGGGAGTTCCATGCCCTTCTGATCCCAATAGATAAACCCCAAACCTTCTCCTATTCCAAATAGCATCGGTTCAGACAGCCGGATCCCCTTATGCAGAAGCAAATTGCCAAATGCAGTAGTCTCACAGTGCTCCCCTCTATACGGAACAAAACGGTCTATTATCATTTCTCTGCTCCTCCTTCCAGCTCACTTATCAGCTGACCAATAAACTGCAGTTCTTTATCAATGAGACTCAGCGGGTGCAGGAAAAGCGCCCGGACATGCAGCGGCAGCTGTTCCCCGCCCTGGATTTGGTATTTCTCCTCTAATTGAACAGAGGTTTTTGTTAGAAAATCACACCGTTTACTTAACGCTTGTACAGCTTCTTCCTTGGGGATGAAAGGTAAAGCAGCCAGTCCAAGATCAAAACGGCTGTCTCTCTCCCGCGTGGATGACAAGCAGTCAATAACCTCCTTGTGGAGGATCTGCTGCCCGTTCTTCGTAATTGCAAATTTGGTGGGCAAAGGGCCTTTTCCGGTTTTATTATCAGAGTGATCCGATTGGATGAGCCCTTTTTCCTTTAATTTGTGTAAACCCGCATAGATGGAAGTGGTGCCAATCTTGGTCCACTCCCTGTACCCCCGCTGCCCGATCAGTTTATTGATATCATAGCCCGACACCTTGCTTGACTCTGTAATGATTTGTAACAGCACCATCTCTACCGCTGAAAGCTGATTCACGATAAGTTTTCCTTTCTGCATGTATATTCCACACACGTAATATAACACTAGTGAAATATAAAGTAAACACGAATACAAAAAAGGCACCCATTCAGGTGCCTTCCCATTCAGGTGCCTTGATGCCTTTCACGGCCTCCCGCCTGCTAAGCAGGGGCTTTAAGCGAGTTCATACTCCCCTTTAATCACGAAAAACGATCCGCGGATGGTGCCGGCCAGCTTGGACTTCTGTCTGGCGAACTTAAACTTTTTCTCTTCCAGCTCCTTGGGAATTTCCATTCCTTCGGACAGCTTAAACCCAACAGCCCGCTTTTTAGGATCATCAACCGTATACATGACATTGACCCCCAGGCCATCTTCATAAAAAACGAACGCCCACTTGATATTCTCCACTTGAAACCGCGCTGTTTCCAGAGGTTTGGCCGCAAACTCAATCCCGCGTTCCTCTTTCAGAATGCGGCTAACATAATCAAGGGTCTCCTGGCTTTCGCTTGCAGGCGTCACCGTAAACTCATGTTTGTATTTGTTCATAAAATAGCGGGCTTCATTCGCACGCAATCCGGCAAGCGCATCCGCCACAGGGGAGGACTCCAACCCGGCTGTTGACACCTCTTTAAAATCAACGGCATAAGACATGTTCATCGCTCCCTTATCTCTTATTTCCTAACAACAGGAATCCACATCTCCCCGACAATGGAGCCGTCCCGCTCTCCCATCATAACTGCCGCATTAGGCCCGCCCACATAGGCAATATGAGAAGCTTCCGGCAGCGCTTGGCCAAAGGCAATGCCAGCCAGCTTGTTGCTTAATTCATCTGCTGTTTTCCCTTCCCCTTTTACAACCAGGTATTCCCCCTTAGGGAATTGAATAATCCTGGACCCTTCCGCTTCCGCTGCAGACCCTGGCGCCGTCTCGGTCATCACTCCGGCATAATACATCATTTTGTTATTCACCGCTTCATTCACGGCAAAAATGTAATCATTGGCAGCCATGTTCTTTAAAGCGTCAAGTCTTCCATCTGTGCTGACGGTCTGCCAAAAATCCGTTTTTTCCTTGTTAATGCCGGCATAATCGGTATAATCGCTTTTCAGCTCCGTGCCAAGACCATAAACGATAAAGCTTTCTTTTTCCTCTACATTGTAAACTGCCATAATCCATTCCTTCTTTCTTTTATTATTTTGTGTTCTTCACTTGATAGGTATATGATAGCCTTAAATCATGTCAAAAAATGAAACTGTTTAGGAGGCCCGATGAAAAAAGTTGAACGGATTAATACAATCATGCGGTATATCAACAACCGTTCCCACTTTACCATCTCCGAAATTATGCGGGAGTTTGCCATCTCGCGTTCCACCGCGATTCGCGATATTCGCGAAATCGAGGCCTTAGGCATGCCGCTTGTCGCTGAGGTTGGACGGGATGGCGGCTATTTTGTCATGCACAATTCTCTCCTGCCCGGTGTGCGTTTCACCGATAATGAGGTTAAAGCCCTTTTTATTGCCTTTATGGCTACAAGAAATGCGCAGCTCCCCTATTTAAAAAGCCGTCACTCTTTAGCCGAAAAATTACTGGGCCTGCTCTCGGCCAACCAGCAGGATGACCTTGTGCTTTTAAATCAAATCCTGCTGTTTGAGGGGACCAACCCGCATAACCCCGACCTGCTGGAGCTGTCGGACCTGCCCCATCCCATGCTCGAAAAACTCATCCAGAGTCTGCTGATAGACAGTCATCTGCTGATTACCGTTGAGGAAGCAAAAGAAATGAACGCTTATTCCATCCATCTCCTGCACCTTTATCACGAAAAAGGCCTTTGGTTCATGGAGGGTTTTGACTTAAAGGAAGAAGAGAAACGAATTTTTTCGGTCGACAGCCTTACCGAAGTGCAGCTCTACCCGGAGAAAAAAAGAGTTACCCGTAAAAAAATTGCAGAAAAATTAAGCAGGCAGGAAGAAGAAATTAACCTTGTCCTTGATCTTGGCCCCAAAGCCATTGCGCAATACAAAAAATACCACCCTTTAAAAGCTTCCCTTTCCTACACCAACCCGTATCAAACCACAGCGATACTTAAGACGTTTGTCCATGTGAACAAACCCGAAGAATTGTCCGAGTTCGTCAACTGGCTCCTGTTCCTGGGAGACGATATGAAGATCAGGCAGGCGCCCGAAGAGATTGGGGAAGAGATGCTACAAAGGGTGGGGCTTTATGCTGATTTTAAAAGCTAGCTCCGGCGCTTGTTCCAATCAATAATCGCGTGCTGCATCAAACCAGCGCTGCGCCATTTCCTCTGTTATCGTCTGGCCGGTCTGATTAGCGGACTGGCTGAGCTGCCATACCGCTTCACCAAGGTCTTCCCTTTCGGTCGTTTCAATACCTTTTACTGTATTGAAACGTTCGGTGAAGGCGGTGATGGCAGCCTCGGCTTCGGCCAAACTGCGGGCCTCTGCCAAAGCAGCCTGTGCAGTGTTGTACGCTTCGTTAGCCAGCTTGGCCAGACGTTTCGGCCAGGCTGAGAAAGGGCGGCCAAATTCGGTTGTCCACCACTCCGTCTTTCGCAGTTGACTCACGGATGCATGGCCGGTCCACGGGCGGGTTTTAGCCCGTGTTTTCAGCTGCTGCCTTAGCCGTTTGCCTGCGGTCTCTTCCACATTATGGGCAATAAAACAGTCAAGCAGCGGCCACGTGCCCAAAGGGGGTAAATCTTCCAAATCCGGCATGAACCGCAGCTCCAGATTCGTTAACTGTGTTTGACGAGCCAACAACTCTAAGCTGCAGAAGTTCCCCCACAAGCTCAGGGAGTCCAGGTTGGGGAACCGGTCCAGACATTCAAGCGAAACAGGTTGTCCGAACGGCTCGTTTACCAATGTGAGGCTCGTCACCTGATGCAGCAGGCCCAGGTCGGGCAGCAGAAAAGGAGGATCCGTGTGGCGCCGGCTCGTGCGCGGCGCGAGTGACAGCAAAGAAGGTATACTGCCGGTGGCCGAGAAACGCGAGAGATCGCCGGAAACGATCAGCCGGAATATGCTTTCCGAAAGCTTTAAGCTCAGCCGCCCGCCGGACTGGTCCAACCCGATTTGCAGGCTATGGATCCGGGACTTGCTGGCGTCGGCTACCGTATCGGCAGACAGGACCGGGGTCCATGTCATTCCCTCAATGGGGCGCTGCTGCGCCCAGTCAAAAAAACCTGCATCACTGCCTGTATAATGCAGAAACCGCGGCCAAGGCGAACCCGCCGGCGTGGCAAAAGCCTCGAATACGTTCCAATGAATGCGTGTGTCCGGCTCGGCGTGAAGGTCTGCTTTTTTTCCCAGTTCGGAAGGTCCGATCGACAGGCTGCCTACACCAGGCCGGATGACAAGCGTGTGGCTGCGTGGTCCCGTCAGGTCAATGGGGTAACGGCCGGGTTCGCTAATAGAAGCAGAAGGTTGAGCTTGGTTATCGTTTGGCACTGTTGTCATCCTTTCTTTCCTTGGCGGATTGGGGGCCGGCTACGGCCGCTCCTGGATTCCTGTGCTGCATATGCAGATCTACATATACAAGTGCTGCACATGCAGCATCATGAAAATTGCCAAAAACCGGCGGCTGGCTGTTGGATGTCCTCCCCCTCTATTTTGGCGAAAATATAGAGCGCCCCATAACCAAATGGATAACTGTAATCCTTCCGAACCAGCGTTTCAGGGTAACCGTCTTCATCTACTTGAAACAAAAACGAAAAGGACTCCTCTCTCAGCTTCGAGAAATAATAGTCTTCCGTTTGAATAAGTCTCGGATTTCCGCCTAACTTGATCAAAAAAGGCTGATCCATCGATTCTTTGTCCTTGCTGATTTGCCCGTCTGAAATGGCGTGTTTTGCAAGACCGGGGTGAGTAAATAGATTGTTGATGCTTTCAGCAGCAACTGGATGCTCGATCACCTTCACCCGGCAATCCGGATAAATATTGTGTTCCAGATACGTCTCATAATCGTCAGGGATAAAAACCGAAATCATACTTTCGGGTTTAAACGGATGAATGAGGCATAAATAAAAATAATAGTTTTGGTTACCCTCGCGGATAAAGTCGGCTTGATCATCAAAAAACGCAGGCGCATTCCCGCCAATCCAGCCCGCACAGTATTCGTTTGGTAGAACGGGTTCGGCATAATACAGCAGGCAGTCTGTTCTCTCACCCAAAATTTTGGTTTGGTGTTCCATAGGCATATGCTATAGCTCTCCCTCAAGAAACTTCACAAGATACATGGCAGGCTGCATGAGAAACTCTGAGAAGCTGCACAAATCCGCATAAACTTGATGCTCCGCGTCATAACAGCCTATCCGGCCTTTGTTCTTCGGATTCCACACCAGCTGCAGATCGGAGTAGTTGTCGATATCAGCGGATAGACGCAGCAGTTTTTGCCGGCCGAGTTTCAGCTCAATCGTATCGGTCAAGGTGAAAAAGTCGATATATCCGATTTCATATTCATTTTGCGCCAGCTCAAGGCGCAGCTGGTTTCCAGTAAGAAAGCTGACCAGTTCATCGGGTAGTTTGTACTTTTTCAGCTCATACCTTTTGTTTTCCGTGTTATGGAACTCGGGTGGCTCCAGCGATTTCAGATAGTCAGCCAAGGCGGTATTCTTATTGCTGACGGCAATCGTATACGGACGCTCACCGTCTTTTTCCGCCAAGGTAACGTCTGCCCCGCGTTCAATCAAAAATTTGACCATACCCATATTCCCGATACGCACGGCAACGGTTAACGGAGTCGCTTGATAAGGGTAAACCGAATCCGCCTGATTGTAATTGATGTCTACTCCCTGATCGAGCAGATACGTGAGCGTCTTGATGTCATGATCCGACACAGCTTGACGTGTTACAGCCCCGCCATGCAGCTTGATATTCAGTCCCAGCTCCTGAATAAGCGGGATATTCTTTTTGTTGCCGTAATATGCCTGTGAATATGCGCCTGAGCCTATGCGGTTGACCTTGTCCATTTCTGCCCCTTGCTCTACAACGTAGCGAACGAGATCCTCCTTGCAGTAACGGACAGCGCGCAAAAAAGCCGGATTATGCGGGACATTCAAGTTAACGCCGTGCTCCACCAGCAGTTTTACAACCTTCTTTTTCTGCGCTACAAGCGCCAAATCCAGCGGACTTAACGTGGTGTTTTTGCTAAGTACGATGCCAGCTTCGATATCCCAGCCTGCTGCGATTGCAGCGCGTAAAGCCGGAAGATCTTCGTTATAAATCTGCATCGCAATTTCGGGCAGCTCCTTAAACTTCCCTATATCCTTCAGAATGATCATTTCATCCCCCTCCTGCTTCTGGATGTTCCCGCTTCATTTAAGCGGACAACACGGGCTCGCCGAACCCCTCCCGCTGTAACTATTTTCCTATCATTTTATCATAAAGGCCTCTTGTTGATTTAGCATGCGGCTTTATTCTTATTAACAAGGCACCGGTTTCTTTATCCATAAAAAAAGCTGCACCATCACTGGGCAGCCTCTTTTCCATAAGCAGTGTTAAATTTCCGTGTAAATTTGGAAGGTGACACCAAACTTGTCCGTCACATCGCCAAATCCGGGGCTAAAGGACTCTTCCTTAAACGGCAGGTTCACTTTACCGCCCTGCTGCAGCGCTTCAAACATTCGTTTGGATTGTTCCACCTCGTTTGTTGTAATGCAGATGGTGACCTTTTGTCCGCTTTCAATAGGGGAACCCCACGGATTATCAGAGAACATAAGCTCCGATTCACCAATTTGCACCTTGGCATTGGCCACAAAGCTTTTCAGATCATCATTAAAAGTTTCCGGCATATCCGGCATGTCTCCATAAGTAACGATCGAGATTACTTTAGCACCGATAGCCTGCTCATAAAACTGAATGGCTTCCTTTGTTTTTCCACCTTCTAAAGTAATATAAGGAGTGAGTTTTACCGTCATCAATCGTTGCCCCCTTGTTCCGTGTATTTTTTGAAGTTGTCTATAATCGCCTGCCAGCCCGCCTGCTGGAATTCAACGGGATGCGTGTTTTCTGCGTCAAATGTTTCAACAACCTTCGTTTCCGTGTCTTGGCCTGTGAAAGTAATCTCGACTTTTCTTCCATCTCCTATGGTATAGGAGATCCATTTGAGCGGCTCCACTTCGTCATATACTCCGGCAAAATCAAACCCCATGCTGCCATCCTTAGCTTCCATCCGGGTCAGAAACTTGCCGCCGGCCCGCAGATCATTTTCCGCGTTCGGTACATGCCAGTCCTCGGAAGCTTGATTCCACTTCATAATGTGCTTGGGCTCTGTCCAATAGCTCCATACCTTTTCAACAGGAGCCTGAACAACCGTCTGAACCGTTATTTTTGTCGGATGATTTGTTCCCATTTCACTAGACACCTCACTATATTCGTCATTTTTGCTTTTACAATTATGTAGACGTTATTCCAATCGGAAATTCATCGGTGAATTTGCTCCGGAAGCCCAAAACGCAAAAATAATTTGGTGTTAATAAAATTTTGAACGTGCAGAATCTTCTGGTCCTTGATTTCTACTACGTGAATCCCCCAAGGAATCAGCACGGAAGCTTCTTCAGGACTCGGCATATACTGCGCCAAAGCAGGATACCCTCCATTAATCGTGACCGGCAAAAAGCGGGAGCCTTCACAATGCGGCCGGGTCAGTGAAAAAAACTTGAACAAATTGTCCTTACCGCGCACCCACATGGTAAATGGCGGCATAGACATGCAGCCCTCCTCATGGAATAACGCAACCAGGGCATCGACATCAAATTGTTCAAAAGCCTGGATATAACGTGACAGCAGTTCCCGGTCGGGCTCGGCATCCATTTGGTTGGGACCGTCGGAGCGCAGCTCTGTTCGTTTCATCGTCTCCCTGGCCCGCTGCAAGGCACTATTTACAGCTGCAGGCGACAATTCCAACACTTCCGCGATTTCTTTGGAAGACCAGTCAAACACATCCTTCAATATAAAAACAACACGTTGGCGTGGCGGCAAAGTTTGCAGGAGTGCGATAAAGGCGAGCTGAAGCGTATCTTTGCGGATGAGAGCGTCCTCGGGGTTCTCCCCAAAACCGGGGGCAGGCCAGATCCAGGAGGAGTCAGGCAGCGTTTCACGGGGGACGGTAATGGATACCGCCGGATCAGACAGGTCAATGGGCAGCATGCGGCGTTTGGCTTGTCTCAGTTTGTCCAGACATAAATTGTTGGCGATACGATAAATCCACGTTTTGTGGGAAGATTCCTGCCTGAAGGAGTTCCAGTTCTGCCAGGCCCGGATATAGGTTTCCTGGACCGCATCGTCTGCATCTTCGATGGACCCCAACATTCTGTAGCAAAACGATGTTAGTCCCGGCTTCAAATTCTCCAGCAACTGCACGTCCAGTGCCGCCTCGCTCATAGTAGCCTCCTTTTAAAAGGTAAATTGGATTGTGCGTTTTGTCATAGTTTACCACAGGGCCGAGCGGTGATCATCCTTAGATTTTGCGAAAAAAACGGGCTGACCCATGTGGCCAGCCCTCCTCTTTCCTTTTACTCCTCCTGCTCCTTGATCACCTGCTCAATCCCCAGCAAAATCAGCCTTAAACCGAATTCAAACGCCCGGTCGGTTCCCATCAACTCAAACAATCCGTTGGTGAACATCCTCCGGAACAATCCCACATCCGTCTCACCCATCGTGTCCAGCAGCTGGGCCACCTCCTCACCCGGAGCAGCTCCCTGGTCTTTAACAATTTCGGAGACACTGCGCTCATGCTGATAGTTGTCCAGCACGAAGTAATAGACATAGTTCACAAGCGTAGTCACCACTTGCATCTTCTGCTCCTGCTTCAGCGGCGTCGATTCCACGCAGAGCAGCATTTGGTTGGTGAACCGGATGATGTCGGGTTCATGAGGCAGCGTCATCATCATGAGCTGCGTGGAGCAAGGATATCGGCTGAGTACGCTCCGTATTGTGACCGCAAGCTCCGTCAGTTGCTCCTTCCAGTCTCCCTCAGCGTGGAACTCCTCCAAAATGATTTTGGATACTTGGTTGGCCAGACGCTGGTAGAGCTTTTGTTTACTCTTGAAATACCAGTAGAGAGAAGGGGCCTGAATTCCCAGCCTGTCGGCGAGCCGCCGCATGCTTAGCTTCTCAATGCCTTCCTCCCCAAGAAGCTCCCAAGAAGCTTCCAAAATTTTATCCTCCGAAATCTGAGGCTGCTGCTTTTTCATCATAATCCGCCCTTTTATCTAACAGTGTAAGTTTATGCTTTACAGGTTTGTAGTCTTATGATATCATCTAACACTGTAAGGTTCAATCTTACACTGTTAGATAAAGAAAAAAGAAAGTGGTGATCCGTATGGACGCAGAAAACCTTTATTATTTTGAAAAGGCACCCGTCACAAAAGCTGTAGCGCACTTCGCTGTACCCATGATGTTAGGCACATCCATGAATGTTATTTACTCCATTCTAAATGCCTACTTTCTCGGTACACTCCACAATACGGCGATGTTAACCGCCCTCGCCTTAACCCTGCCGTTATTCGCCGTCATTATGGCGCTGGGCAATTTGATTGGCATAGGCAGCGGCACCTTCATCTCCCGTTTGATGGGTGAAAAAAAGGCGGATGACGTAAAACATGTATCTTCATTCGCCTTCTACAGCAGTTTGGTTCTTGGACTCCTTGTAATGGCCGTAGGTCTCCCGTTAATTGATCCCATTGTTCATGGCTTGGGGGCAACACCTGACTCTTTTGGTTTCACCAAAGATTATGTCACGGTTATGCTAATAGGTTCCCCATTCGTTGTGCTGTTTTTCACCCTGGAAAACATCGTTCGCTCGGAGGGGGCAGCGATCACATCGATGGTTGGGATGATTCTCAGTGTAATTGTAAACATTGTTCTCGATGCGTTGGTAATCTTCGTTTTTCACTGGGATGTGCTTGGCGTTGCGTCTGCTACGGTCATCTCTAACTTGGTTGCTAGTGTATTCTTCGCCTTCCACATCAAAGCGAAAAGCCAATTCCTAACGGTCTCCGCAAAATGGTTTAAGGCCTCTAAAGAAATTTTGAGCAATGTGTTCAAAATTGGCGTTCCCGTTTTTATTATGAGTATCTTTTTAGGGGCCATGTCGCTTATTTTCAACCATTTTCTTGTCGAATATGGGGATCAAGCCGTAGCAGCTTACGGACTTTCATCCCGGTTATTGCAATTTCCTGAGTTTATTCTGATGGGTTTATGCGAGGGAGTTGTACCGCTCATTGCCTTTACTTTTACAGCGAATAAGCTGCGGATGAAACATACGATTGGATTTACGATTAAAGCGATTGTGGGATTAGCCGTCGTGTTTGGCATCGTCGTTTATTTGGTCTCCGACCATCTCATTGGTTTATTTACCAATGATCCGCAGTTAATCGAAATGGGCAGCTATATTCTGCACGTAACCTTTTTATCTTTGTTCATTTCCGGAATGACCACCCTTTTTACGGGGATCTTTCAGGCCACAGCACAAGGCACCGCGGCGTTTGTCATGTCGATTATTCAAGGCGTCACCTTGATTCCTGTGCTTTTTATTGCCAATCGGACGCATGGTTTCCATGGGGTGGCCTGGTCGCTGGTCATTGCGGATGCCGCCGCCTTCCTTGTGGGTGCGGTTATGCTGTATGTGCTGAGGAATAAATTGCAGCCGGAGTTGGATGCATTGGTGCAGTAATCCATGTGGTGCGCACCCTTCCGCTTCACAAAAAGAAGGTGTGAACAAGCCGGTTCAGCACCGTACGCTTGTTCACACCTTCGCTCTTTTGTTATATTAATGCGTTAAAATGGCCTTCCGCATCCACCGTTGCCGTCCGCGGATCGGTTTGACCGATGCCCTCGAAAGCTCCCTTGCCTTCCTCCCGCCAGATTGGGGGGTGGTCCTGCAGCGGAGGCGCCGGTACAAAGCCGGCCAAAGCGCCGCTCCCGCTTTTCTGCACCATTTGGGCCTCCAGCAGCCGGATCTGCCGCTGCAGCTGCTCCCGGCGATACGGAGTTTGATTCTCTCCGCCCTGCGCTGCATTCACCTTTTCCAGCTCGATCAGCAGCCGGTTCCGCTGGTTCTCCAGGGAACTGACATCACTCTGTGTTCCGCCGTAGGCCGAAATCGCCTGCACCGGACTGATGCCGGAGACCGTCTGTTGTATCGCCATGGTCTGTCCCTCCGTTTCCTTGGCTTGCCGCCTCGAATCCAACAAATTCGAAGGCTGTATCCCCCATTATTACCCAGGGAACTCCGCCGTGAAAACCCTACAGACCGCCTATCCGCAATAATCGTTACTTCGACTCAGCCAGCCTCTTTTGAAGGAATATACTAAAGACCTACCCATGCCCGGCCAAGGTTCTATTGCTGGTGCATATCTGCACGCAAAAATCACAACTTTTTTGTTTAGTCGAACTTTTTCATAGATTCAAATAAACGCCTTAAGTTATGCAGCAGGTTGGTCTTCTCCTCCAGTGTCCAATCGGCCATAGCTTCACGCATAATGCGTTCACGCGTAAGGCTGATCATGGTGTTGAGCTCCTCCCCGCTTTTCGTCAATTCTGACACCCGGATGCGGGAATCCGAATTTGACGGATACGTATGAACCAACCCGGCCGCCTCTAACTTATCGATTTGCCGGCTTACGCTCGAATAGTTTTTCCCCATCATGGCAGCCAAATCACCCACACTGGTCGGTTGGACATGCCCAATCCCAACAAAAACGCGAAAGGCCGCCTCCTCCAAATTAACGCCAGCCTCAGCGATCATCTTCTTATCGCGGTCTGGCCGATTGATCATGGAGACTAAATCGATAAAAGCTTTAAAAATTTCATTTTCCATTGATTTATTCCACCTTTATAACTGGACGAGGAGCCATTGGGGCATTCCAGGCCTGCTCGATCTCTTCCAGTGTGAATACTGCTGTGTCAATTTTGATTTTCCCTTCGGCAGCCAATTCAAAAACACCGCTAACCGCGGTCAGCATATCCGCCTGCGAGACACTATTGCCCCCGCTCCCGACAAGTTCAATGGTTGATGAACGTAAAATAGCGGAAGGCAAATGAATGTTTTCCTGGCCGGATGCCGTTCCAATGCTTACAAAGCGGGTAACACGATCTGTAACTGTTTTGGCAAGAGCTGACATGATGGCGATTGCGCTATCGCCCCAAAGGTAATCCAACACCACATCAATCCCATCAGCAGCGGCGGGCATTAAGGCGGATTCAAACCTTTTTTGTCCATTATCAGCTGTCATATCAAAGGCAATTACCTCATCGGCTCCCAGAGCTTGCAGCTTCGATTCGTTGCGTCCCGTTACAATAATTTTTTTGGCGCCCAGGCTTTGGGCAATCTGAACAGCTAAATGACCGGATACGCTTGTAGCGCCATTAATCAACACCGTCTGCCCGGATTGAAAGCCTGCCCGAAAGACCAATGCAGCCCATGAAGACATGCCAGGGTTGGCGATAGCGGCAGCAGTAATGTCATCAAGACCATCGGGTAAGCGGACCATCCGCTTTTGGTTAACAAGGGTGCGCTCCGCCAAACTGCCGTATGGTGCTGTAGGCAGCGCAAAGTAAACACGGGACCCGTCTTCTAATGTTCCAACTCCATCGATACCGGCTACAATTGGAAAATTAGCTTCTGATAAGTAGTGCATTCCCATTGAACGGAACTTACTGACACGGCTTAATCCTGTGGCCGTAACCTTAATTACCACTTCCCGATCTGTTCCAACTGGGACGTCCATTTGGCCCAATACAGGATTTGTCCCTTTACTCCTTACGATTGCTGCCTTCATAGCTATCGACACCCTTCTTCCGCTTCAAATTATGTGCATTTTGCACATAATTCAGTATAGCATAATTGTGTGCGTTTTGCACATATTATCGATCAAAATTTCTCCAGTTTGTGTACCGGCCACAATACTCGTCTCAAAGCTTTACGTAGATAATAAGCGATGATCGTGCCCGCTGACCAAGAACTGGGTTTCTGCAAATAGTCCATGTATTGATCGCTGATCATATAAGTCCAGGTGGAGGTCGGGGTCTTCAGCCCGAACTTGGCCCACACGGCCGGATCGTTGGAACCTCCGAGCTTGACCAGCATATTGGCCGATTCGCTATCTATTTTCGCCGGCATTTCCTCGTATGCCTGGATCATTTGCATATGAAATTCATCGATTGGATTGCGGTTAGTAAGGCCTGTCAAATGGATGCTCTCGCGAATGTAAGAAGCGTATGCCAGATGTTCAGCCCAGAACTTGTCGATAAAATAAAGCCGTACCCGCTGCTCCGCAGGGCTCATCGTCTTCTCGCCTTTCAAAATCCGAAGGCGCTCCTCATACAGGAGACGCCTCTGTTCCTCCACCATATCCGCATAACGGTTCAGCTCCTGGCGGATTTCAAAGTTCTGGCCCATAATCACGCGCTGAATATGTGTAATTTTGCCGCGGAGCACCGACTCTTCCAGCGCTTCATCCTGTCTAAGACCGCGATAAGCGGTCGGGATTACTTTATCGATGCCAAACCGGAGCATCAACTCGTCCTCCAGGCTTATAAAAAACACGGAAGCTCCCGGGTCGCCTTGGCGTCCGGAACGCCCGCGCAGCTGGTTGTCGATCCGCACACTTTCGTGCAACTGCGTCCCTATCACGTACAGCCCGCCCAGTTTGGCGACAGCTTCGGCCTGCGCAGGGCTGCCGCCGCCGAGCCGGATGTCGACGCCGCGTCCCGCCATGTTCGTGGATACCGTCACGGCGCCGATTTCTCCTGCTTTGGCGATGATCCCGGCTTCTTCTGCATCGTTTTTTGCATTCAGAACATGACAGGGGACGCCGGCAGCCGCCAACGCCTCCGCCAGCAGGCCGGATTCCTTGACGCTTGACGTGCCAATGAGAATCGGACGTCCCGTCTTATGAACAGACGAGATTTCTTGTACCAGCGCCTTCAGCTTGGCCTCTTTATGGGTATAAATCCGGTGCGGATGATCGATTCGTTGGTTTGGCCGGTTCGGCGGGATCTGCACGACCTGGAGCCCATAAATCGCTTCAAACTCCATTGCGGAGGCTTGCGCGGTAGCTGTCATTCCGCAAATTTTGGGATAGAGGCTGAGGAAGTGCTGAAGGGTGATCGTACCAAGAATTTTTCCGCCGGCTAAGGACTGCAGCCCTTCTTTGGCCGCAAGCGCGGCCTGCAATCCGTCCGGCAAATGCCGGTTCTCCGCCACGCGGCCGGTATATTCGTCGATCAGCTCGATTTTACCGTCCCGGACGATGTAATCGACGTCTTTTTTTAATAACAGCTCCGCATGCAGCGCGCAGTTTAACGACGATAACACATGACTGTTTTGGCTGTCGTACAAATTGCCGCAGCCCAGCAGCGATTCCGCTTTTGCTGCGCCGGCTTCATTTAAATAAACATTCCGTTTGAACTCGTCGAAGTCATAATGTGCATCTTGTTCTAGCTGCCTGGCCACTGCCGCAAAACGAACACCGTCGTTACCCGAAATGTCCGGCTCACCGGCGATAACTAACGGTACCCGCGCTTCGTCGAGAAGCAGCGAATCCGCTTCGTCAACGATAACGTAGTGGAACGGTCGATTTACGGTATCTTCTTCGCTCAGCGCAATGGTGTCGCGTAAATAATCGAACCCCGCCTCTTTTGCCGTAACATACGTGATATCCGCAGCATACGCCTCCCGTTTATCCGGCAAGCTCATGCCTGCTTGAACCGATTTAACGGTTAAGCCGAGAAACCGGTAGATCGGGCCCATCCACCTCGCATCCCGGTTTGCCAAATAATCATTAAAGGTCAGCACATGAACGCCTTTGCCGGTCAGTGCATTTAAATATGCAGGCATTACGGCGGACAGCGTTTTTCCTTCCCCGGTATGCTGTTCGATCAAAAATCCCTCGTGCAGAGCAATAGCAGCCATAATCTGAACATCGTAAGGCTCCAGCCCGAGCATTCTCTTTGCTGCTTCGCAGACCAATGCGTAAGCATCGACAAGCAGCCCGTCCAAAGGCGTACCTGCTCTTGCTTCCTTTTTGAGCCGCAGCGATTCCGCCTGCAGCCGCTGTTCGTCCCATGCCTCTAAATTCCGTGTCTTGATAAGCTCCGCTTGTTCCCTATAGCCTTTTAGCTTAAGCCGGTTGTCGCGGCCTTTAAATTCCTGGATTAGCTTAACGGCTGCATTCATCGGATTGCCCCCCTTTTTTTACTCATCCTTTAACCGCCGTTGATACAAAACAACAGAAATTGCGGTTAATCCAACCGTCCATACCAAGATCATGAGAAGGGGTTTTAGTAGGTCTCCCGCGGCAAAACCTGCTTTAGGCAGATTTAGCAGATGCACAAGTTGACTGCTTGGCATGTAATCCAGCACTTTTAAAATGGGGTAATCCTCCACAAAAAACGCTCCCCATGGCGGCCCGGCAAAAACGATCCCCACAGGAATGATCGCTAGTGAGGCATCAAGCAGTGTTTTGGAGTATAAACCGCATATCGTCCCGGCTGCTATGTATAAAATAATAGAGAGTAGGATTGCCGCCACAAACGCCCACATGCTAGCCGGCTCGTAGCCCAGTATAAGGGTGGAAGCCGCAAGAACAACAGCAGACATTACAAAAACCAAGGTGCTTTTTCCGATTAAAACATCCATGGTCGTAGCCGGAGTCATCATTAATGACCGTAACGTGTTACGTTCCTTTTCCTCCGCAATCAAACATGCCTGTACTAAACATGTTAGGATCACAAACGAACTATTTAGAAGAAAACCAATGGCTCCCGGTAAAGATGACCCTGCCCCCCGAAACAGTAACGCAAAGACTAATGGAAAAATGACAACAATCGAAATCGCATAATTACGGGAGAACTCTTTGTAATCCTTCACAAATATCGCCCGGGCGCGTTTGAATGAGAGATTCATCGCAACTCACTTCCTGTCATCTTAATAAAAATCTCTCCCAGGCTCGGCTCTTTTGTTTCTAATCGATCAATTAACCCTCTTTTCATCCAATCAGCGATTTGATCAGCCGTTCCCTCATCTACCGGGAGCTCGTAAGCTTCTCCATTGAGCAAGTCAACACGCACTATGTTTTCCCTATGCTGTTTTTTCAGTTCCCTTGGCGAGCCGATCGTTTGGATTTGTCCTTGATACAGAATCGCTACACGGTTACACATCAATTCCGCCTCAGCCATATCATGTGTTGTTAAAAAAATCGTGGTTCCCTGCTCATTTAAGTAACGTAAGCCTTTATAAATATGTGCTGAGTTTACTGGATCTAAAGCCGAAGTAGGCTCATCCAAAAATAACAACTCCGGCTCATGAATCACCGCACAGGCCAACATGACACGCTGGCGCATCCCTTTCGATAACCGGTTGACTTTCTTTTTGCGTTCTCCGCTCAAGTTTACAAACCGCAGGACCTTATCAACCGCAGACCTGGGGAAATCATACAACTTACGATACAGCTCCAGATTTTCTTCAATCGACAGTCTCTCATATAAACCACTGTTATCCGTCAAAATGCCAAACCGCATCTTCTGTGCAGACAGCTGCATCCTCTCCGCCGGCTGATCCAATACCCTCACCTGCCCGCTTGTCGGATTTAACTGCGCCGTTAAAATCTTGATTAATGTCGTTTTTCCCGAACCGCTTGGACCGAGGAAACCAAAAATCTCACCTTTCGGAATGGAAAAAGACACATCTGCTAACGCATCCTTTGTTCCAAATCTTTTCCGAATGCGTTCTACTTGGATAACATTCACTTCCACCACTTCCTTAGGTTGATGATGGTTCGAGTATATAAAGATTACATGCCTCCAGCCATCAAAACCCGCCGAATTGTAGCTATTGCCGCCTGAACTGTACCATTGCATGCTGATTGGTCCGACATTCCCCTCAAAAATCAGATGTTTAGAAGCGACTTTAATTCTTGCAGCTTTGAACGGGATAACGGAACCACGGCATCTTTGTCGGTATTTAACCGCAAGCTGTAGCTGTTTTTTGTCCAGGTGATAATCTCCCTTACTTTTTGCAGATTAACAATGTAGGATCGGTGACACCTAAAAAATCCGAAGTTCAACAATCTCTGCTCAAGCTCGGTTAACGTCAAAGTACAGTCATAATTTTCTCCGCCCACGTGGACATGAATGGAGCCCTCCACACTTTCGATAAAATCAATTTCAGGCGGATTAAACAAAATCACCTTGTCTTTTCTTTTGGTATAAATCTTCTGCAAGGTTATGTTGGCCCGGTCTTGCTCCTGCACTTCCTGCTTATCCTCCTCAGGGTCCCGAATGTCCAATGGATGAAATCCAAGCTTGTTCAATTGATAAATGACATCGCAGGAAATAAGAGCATCCTCCAGATTTGAGGTCAAAATTAAAATTTGTTTTTCCTTCGACAGGTCATCTAGAATTCGTTTCAAATGACGGCGGTCTTGTTCTTCCAAATAAAAATAGGGTTCCTCCAGCACAACCGCAGGCTGATGCGCAAAAAAGACACGCAGTAATGTCACATACGCCCTTTTGGATGGGCTTAAATTTTTGATTTTGACTTTTTGTTCTTCTTTTAGAGCAAAATACTCCATCAACAAGGTGACACGGTCGTTCCTCTCCGTCACATTGATTAGAAAGGTAATGAGCTCTTTCACCGTTAAGTGCAAATACTCGTTTTGCCCGGCGCGAAACAAATAATATTGCGAAGGATCCTCTAATTGATTCATTAATAGCTGCTTTCGCTTCAAGTCCGTTATAAGGCCAACCGATTGATTCGGTATCATATTAAATTCGATTTCCGGCAGAAGTAATTCCCCGTCATAATAAACTGGTTGAAAATGCATGCTGCCCCGTCCTCCTGATAAATACCGCTATAGGATATATATAACAATTATAGTGCCGGGAGGCTTTTGGGGGAAATCTGACGCAGGTATCGAGTGTGATCGTAATAAAAGAAAACTCCGAAGACCCGTATATATACGGGCTTTCGGAGTTTCTTTTAAAGTCAGCCATGCACAGGGCTGGTTTGCATTTCATAAATTTTTTGGAGGGTATCGATACATTGCGTTTTCTCTTCCTCATCTTCTGTGTGGAGATACCCTTCCACAAGCCTATACCCAAATATGAGAAGGATAAATTCGTGAACGCAATGTTCTGTTATTGGGGAGGCCTCTGCATACTCCAAAAAACCTTTGTAATACGCGGGGACACAACGCTGGTAGTATTCGACCATGTGATCGATATCCGCTTCATCTGCAATCAGGCTTGCGAGATCTTCGCCCAGGTACCCCCATCCGCAGGTATCCCAGTCGATGAGTGCAATGTTGCCGTCGGCGTAAATCAGGTTGGTCACCCAGAAGTCCCGGTGGCATAACACGCGGGGCAATTGTTCGATACGGGCGAATATCGCATCTGCATGCTCATCGATGCCGATGAGCATTCGCCGCACGTGCCGCGGGAATTCGCAGGCATCCGAGCGTATACAATCGTAGACGACCGGCCAGGACCGGTAATGCAGATACGTTTGTTTCATGAGATCAACATGGCTCAGGTTGTTTAGGCTGCGCAGTACGGCGGGCTGCTCCGCATACAACTTGCCTTGATAGCGTCCCAACTCCAGCGCGGCCTGCTCATACATGTCACCAGTCAAGTCTAAACCGGATATGCCATCGATGTATTCCAGCCACAGCTCAAATTCATTTTCTTCGGTATTCATCTCGGCGTAGTAACATACCGGCCAGCGGAAAGAATCCGAAAACGTTGTTCCCAAATCAGACGCGTAGAGATCATATTCACGGCGCCATGAATCCGGATCGCCGTAGCGCTCCCATTTTTTCTGGATTTTCAGGACAATCCGGTACGGCAGTTCGCCGCCATTCGCGGTTTCTGCGATCCCAGTTACCAGGTACACCTTTCCCACAGTTCCCCCCTGTAACGAACTCGATTGCCAGTCGGCGGAGAGGATCTCTGTTTTGAACTGCTGGCTTAAAGCATAGATCAGCGCTTCCGGTTTACGGGTTTCATCTCTTCGATCCCCGTTTGCATATCCATAGGTTTTGAAATCCATCATGGTTTTGAGTTAGCTCCTTTAATGTTGTTTTGGACGCAAAAATGCCGCGGACAAGCAGCCTCTAAAGAAACTGTTGTCGCGCGGCATCAAGACGCAAAAAAGATACGACCTTCATCGTATCCTGCAAACAGCATATTTCACGAAAGGTTACTATGGATGGCATACTAAATAAGACGGGCACTCCCGCTTTATTGATGTATGCCTGCTATTCAGTTCTAAGACCCAACCACCCTATAAGTAGCTGCCATTTGAACACATCCCCTTTCGTGTCAGGAACTCGCTTATCGCTAAGCTGTTTATAAAATAACCTGTTTTGGAAAATAAATCAATCCCGTTTGCGTTTCGAAACCTTATACCTGAAAAACCGCAGAAAAAAAGAACAGCATGTAAGCTGTTCCCTTTCGCTGTGCTTTAAAAACACGTAAACGAGCTAATCCGTCTCAAATCGATGCCAAAGTACCCCCAGAAGAAACCGAACCATCTAAATCCTGCAACAGAATTGCGCCCGACGAATACCGGGAAAAACCAGAATTGCTCGCCGTTATTTAGCCAGATGTACGTGTTACGGTACAGGCAGCGTCTAATCCCTCCGGGGTCGACGGCAAAAGTGGAAACCTGCTGCGGCACAAATTGCGGCGGCGGTGCTGTTGGCGCTTGAACGCCTCCCGGTGCTCCCCCTGGAGATCCGCCTGGAAACCCTGGCCCTCCCGGCACGCTAGGCCCCCCTGGTACGCCAGGTCCCCCTGGGATTCCCGGAAATCCTCCGCCAGGTCCGGGTGATGGAAAAAACCCCATATATGATCGCTCCTCTCATTGAATAGGCATTATCATCATATGCATTCGCGGAGAAGGCGCTTGGGCGGATGCCCATAAAAAACGTCCAGCTGAAGTTGGACAGCAGTTACAATCAGGGCAACAGCAAATGGTAACCTTTTCGGTTTATCCGCGTCTTATTAAATAATAAAGAGATCTGACGATTCGAGGTGAATGCTTTGAACAACACCATAAGATCTATCCTCGCAGCAATCGGGATCGTATTTGCATATGCTGTTGGCGCCTGGCTTTACTATAAAGGGAGTCAAATCATTTTCCATCAAACCATTCGCGAAAATGAATACAAAGGAATCGTCGTTTCGTCATTTTTCTTATACTTGTTGATCATGGTGCCTTTAATTTATCTCGTTTGCTTTGCCCTAGACAGAAAAATAAAATCCATTACCTTAAAGTGGCTGTTCTCAATTATAGCCTCCATTTTAGTTGGTTTCATTCTCCCTTTTTTAGCAACCGGCGGACGTGTATTTTCTCCAGAAGGTCAATTGCTGTTATGCTTTTTTATCCCGCCCGCAGTTATTCTGGGGATGTTATTTAACTTGCTTTTTGCAAAAAAACAATGAGGCCATGGAACGCAGCTCCCAATTCCCTCAACTTGCGCTAATAGAGCGGGTTGGATATAATTCCCACAAAGGAATTTGTAGGAGGAAAATTAGATGCATCCAAAAAAAGTCCCCCGTTAAGCCCGAGGTCCTCCATCCATGTGCTGTGGCAAGTACCCAAATAAATCAAAGGGAGATGTACACTAATGCACATGAATGGACCTATAAATATTTCTCGGAACGAAAGACTTAAAACCTGCCACGAAATTGCTTCGAGATTGCACGAGGTATACGGTGAAAAAATCCTGGCTATAGGGGTATATGGTTCGGTATCTCGAGGTACCGACGGCCCTTTCTCAGATATTGAGATGTTATGCGTACTAAATGAATCCAACGAATCCGTAGAGTTTAGCTATGAATGGTCAGCGGGACCCTGGAAAGCAGAAGTCGAAGTATGTAGTGCGGACGTTCTCCTTAATACCGCCTCAACAGTGGAGGGCGATTGGCCATTAACGCATGGACCTTTCTTTTTTCAACTTAGCCTGTATGATCCAACAGGTTTTTTTTCAAGATTGAGGGAGGCTGCCGAATCTCCAACAAAAGAGGATTTCCGGCATTCTATCAATGAGGTCCTTGTAGGGGAAATGTACGAATTTATTGGGAAGCTCAGGAACGCCAGTCTAAATGGACCGCGAACCTACTTGCCCTACTTGGCAATGGAGTTTGCTCAATACGGAGCGATGTTAATCGGTTTGCATAATCAAAAGCTCTTCACCACTGGCGCATTGGTTCTGCCAGAGGCATTAGAATTGCCTGGCCGTCCAGAAGGATTTGACGATGTCGCACAAATGGTGATGTCTGGTGAGTTAGCAGAACCGTCGAAGATCATTGCAGCCTGTGAGAATTTTTGGAACGGTCTTGTGATGTGGGCAGCCGAGCATAACTACGTAATAAATACAGAACGCATTCCGTTTTGAGATGCAGTGCGGCATTTACAATCATAATCGGTAGTTTTGATAAACCAAAGACCCCTTTGCGGGGGTCTTTGGTTTATACAGCAGACTGACCATAAAATTCTGCCTTTTGGACCGCTTGTCTAAATTTCAAGCAGATAAGGAATTCTCCAAATTTGTTTAATCAACGATCTGGATCCGGAAGAGGGGCCATGAATGATTTTGGGCAGGTAAAGTTAATCAAGCTAAGGGGTTGGGGTTCATGAAACAGGTAAGTAGGTTAAAGTGATAGATGGAAAAATAGAGTGGAGGATTTAAGCATGGTCAAACAACGCAAGATTTTACTAACTGTAACCGTATTGTACACACTGCTTGTTCTTTATTTTATGTTCTTTGCTTTCGGCAGAGGAGAGGCTTCGGATAATATTTCGGGATATACCTTTATTTTCATGCCCGATAACTTCCTTAAGCTGCCGTCTCCATCTGATCTTCTGCCTCCCACCCTAATGGATTTGGTGGGTTTCGGGAACACTATTGCGTTTATTCCTTTCGGTATATTGATTCCATGGCTGTACCGGGTCAGCTTCGTCCGGTTCATCACCTTATTCTTCATCGCGATTCTTGTGCTGGAAACGATCCAGGCCCTTACATTCCTGGGCAGCTTCGATATCAACGACGCTCTTCAGAATTCGATTGGAGTAGCCCTCGGTTTTGGGGCGTACAAGCTTGGTTTCCGTTACCGGAGCCTCGGGCGCAATCTGGTGGCAACGGCTATATCGGGTATGGTTCTTTTTATAGCTTTATGGGGATTAGGGGCGGCGGTAGACAAAATAATAACTAAAGTAGAGGGTCCGTTTACGGCGATCACTGAATGGACGGACAACACGGGCAATTCATCCACCGGAGACAAACCGGACCGTATTCAAATCAACGGACAGAAGATACCGCTCCGCTATAACCTATATGGCGCTGAAGGCGGAGACTCCAGAACGTTCACGTACAAGTCTGAGGGACAGACAACTTTCTCCTTCGACTACGGATGCCCCGAACCAACGGATTATTCCGGTAGTATCAGCGTTACTCGCGATGGCAAGGAGATCATGAGCAATTCTGGAGAGTTTCAGCGTACTAATCCTGATCTGTTCCCGGGGTTATTCGAGATTCCGCTTGAGCCAGGGGATGAGCTGAAGATCACGATTAAGGGCGACATGAAAGCATGGGATGTAGGATATAAGCGGATGCAGTATTTCTGGAACTGAGTGCTTAATGGGATGTCGCCGCCATTTTATCATGAATAACACCTAGCGCTTGGGTTTCCAAGCGTTTTTTTTACTTTGAGATCGGGATTTTCAGAAACCTGGTTATAACCTAGGCTGGTTGGTTGTCCAGTTGGGTATTTTAAAGGAGCTGAAGGTCTGGAGAACGATTGGCCCCTACGCTTACCGAGTACATCGCTATGAAGGAAAGCTCAATCTCTTGGAAAATGCCGCCCTGCTCCTATGTTGGAAAGAAGGAGATGGCTTTGAACCTAAGCAGATGAAGGCCTTTCTGAGCACGGATATTTCACTGAGACTGGACTGAAAACACAAAAAACCACTCCAAGAGCGGTTTCTTGTATTTTCTATTTACACTCGTAGACCTAATCGGTTAGCCAGCGCTTTAGCAAACTCTCTTTGAGAGTCCAACTTCAATTTGTTATACTCTCTTCTCATGCGTTCCTGTGCTTTCTCCATGTCACCTATTGAACAATAGAGTATCGTCAAATGATGAGGAGTCTCGAAAACCCCATTTCTCTCCCGTGACTCCATTACTTGGATGACATCAGTGATACTCTCAAATTGCCGAAGATATGGGAGGATATATTCTGTAGTATCTTTTGTTATCTGTTGTTTAAGCAGTTCAACATCAGTGTCGGCAGTCAGCCTATACCAACTGTCGTCTTTCGTTAGTTCTGTGCCACGAATACGCATAACCGAGTTGATTTCCAGTGGGAATTTCGGTTTTGGGAGTTGATACATTAACATAAATACCTTTTCTACATAGATGCCTGTATTGAAGAAGAATTCAACCTCATCTTTTGTATTCCCTTTTGATGACTGAATGTTCACTGTTGCTGAGAAATCAGAACACACGTGAGCGAAGTTCTTCCCCTGCTTCTTATACCCTTCTTCCTTAAACAAGGGGGCAATGGTCTCACTAACAACCAGCTTAAATACATCCTGCATACACAATCTACATTGCCCCTTAGCTATAGTACCCTGCTGTTATTGTAAAATGCTGCTCTTCAGTCCCAGCTTTTAGAATGTAATTCTCAGACGCTCTCCATCTTAACAGGAGTTTGCGTATGGTGATTAAATCCCTTGAATATAAGCCAAACCGGCAGCACGATTTCAAATATCGCCCCCGGGATGAACAAAACCTCTCCGGCATCCAAACCCGCCATGGACAGAGAACTGCTCGCCAACAGACCCGTATACCCAATCAATCCGATCACGGATAACAACCGCGGAACCAACCTCGACCGGTAGAGAATATAACAAAATAACAAGCTCCCAACACTCAATACAAGCATGGCTAAATCAAAAAGCATGTAATGGGCTTCGACCGCTAAATTCCCTAACGTTTGCAGGTAGGAATCACCGGAAGCTCCCGCGGATGTAGACAGCTTATTGAACGCAAGAAGGATAAGCGGACCGATTAAACTTACCACCAGCAATACCGACTCCATGACCCGGGAAGCGAAGTACCCATACGCAAACCCTTCATGATATTTTTTTAACGCCGGCTGCAGCAGCATGGCAATCCCTACAACGGCTATGGCATTAATCAGTTCCAAAAACAACCCTGCCAACACGCTCGATTGATTGGAGCCCACACTAACCAGCACATCCGTTCCGTGCAGCACAGGGTCTAAGATCTGACTTCCCACCAAAAAAACGGCCGTCGATAATAAAAATAATACCCCCACCATACGCTCCACTTTTCTCATAATCGATCTCCTCCCTAAGCTAACTAATAGCAGTATAGCTTGGGGAGCAGGGGGCCTGTAGACACCTTAGTGTGGTTATGGAGTGTTATATCAGACGGAGTTCACGGGCGCGGGCGACCGCTTCCGTACGCCGCTGCACTTGTAGTTTTTCAAAAATCCTCCGGTTATGGCCCTTCACCGTATCCAATGCCAAAAAAAGTTTGTCCGCGATCTCCCGATTGGAGAGCCCCTGGGCGATGAGCTGCAGCACTTCAATTTCGCGCTCACTTAGCTGCTCGATCCGGTTACCCTTCATTCCCTGTTCGATGAGGCGGCCCACACGCTCCAGTCCCATTTGAGCTTCTTGAACAGCCGGGTGCGGCAGACCCTCGGCAAGCCTTATCGCCTCCCGGTAATGCTCTGCTGCCAGATCGGGCCGCCCTTCTGCTTCTCTAATTTGAGCAATTCCGACTATGGCCGTTACAGCCATCAGCTGATGGCCGATGATCCGGCAATTTGTTATAACTTCGTTATAAGCTTCGCAAGCCTCGGCATAATCGCCACGCCGCTGGCAGGCGGCGCCCAGCATCCAAGCAGATGCTGTTCGGGCTGGCAGATTATCCGGCTGCAAATAAGCAAGCGCCCGGCGGGATTGGATGATAACTTGGTCTATCCCGTTTGCTTCATTTCTCCCGGCATTCCAAGCAGGCGTAATTAATCCGACAAGTTCATCCGTCTTGTCTTCAGTCTTCGAGATTTGCATAGCTGCTTCAGCTGCATGGAGATTGGGTTCCACAGCATTGCGGTTATCAGTCAACAGTAAGGAAGCCAATGTAGCGCGGGTAGCTGCAATCCAGCCGATCAGGTCCATCACGCCGGCGTCTTGTTCTATGCCTTCCAATGCAGCTTCTGCAGCTTGCAGTTTGCGTTCGATCCCCGTCGGTTTACCGGCAATCAAAAGAGCGGATCCGTAAAACACCCATAATTCCGGTTTCGCATCCAGCTCCTTGGCAGACAGCGTCTCCAGCCAGTTGATCGTCATTCTGGCCGCCCCCCGCAAATGCAGCGGCATCCCGCCGCCTTTTAGCAGGTGCGTGCTTCGTTCATTGTCCCCGGCCGCTATAGCATGATGAAACGCTTCAATCTCAAAGCCATGGTCTTCATACCATCTACTTGCGCGCTGGTGCAATTCGGAGAGATCGTCTTTGTCCATACTCTCCAACACCCGTCTACGGAGGATGTCCGCAAACAGATGGTGATAGCGATACCAACGCCGTTCTTGATCCAGAGGGATCAGAAACAAGTTTCGGCGATCAAGCTCAAGTAACATTTCATTCCCCGAAACCTCAGGATTGGGGATAATCTCATCACATAGCGATCCGCACATCCGGTCAAGGAGAGAGGTCCGCAGCAAAAAATTTTGCACAGCCTGAGGCTGCCGCTGTAAAACTTCCTCTGCCAGATAATCGAGCACCATATGGTGATTTCCCGTAAAAGACTGAAGCAGCCGATTGGCATCGTGATCGTCTTGGATAGAAATTGCAGCCAACCGGAGGCCCGCAGCCCAGCCCTCCGTCCGCTGCCGGAACCCGGTTATATGGTCCGTGGAAAGGTGCAGATTCATGACATGGTTAAAAAGGGCTTCCGCTTCGCTATGCGTAAATTTCATATCGGCTGCGCGCAGCTCGGTTACTTGATCCCGAACCCTCAGCCGCGGCAGGGAAATAGCTGGGTTTTCCCGGGATGTCAGGACAAGATGCATCTGTGCGGGAAGGTGGTCCAGCAGGAAGCTTACAGCTTCGTCGATTTCTCTCGAACTGGCTGTATGATAATCATCAAGGACAAGGATGAAAGAAAAGGGAAGGGCCGCAAGTTCATTAAGAAGTGCCGTTAGGATGGATTCGGCTGGTACTGGCTGGGGGGAGCTGATTATAGATAACACGCCTTCCCCTATATTCTCCGATAGAGTCTGAAGAGCGGAAATCATATACATCAAAAAGCGCGTAATTTCCTTGTCTCCTTGATCGAGGGAAACCCATGCCGCCGGCCGCCCGCAATGGGCCAACCATTCGCAGACTAACGTTGTTTTGCCGTAGCCTGCCGGTGCAGAGATCAGGGTTAATTTACGGTGCAATCCCTCGTTCAGCCTTTCAGTTAACCGCCGGCGTGTAACCATTTTGGAACGAGAAACAGGGATATATAATTTGGTGTTATTTATTAGGGTTGACATGTATCTATTTTATCAGCACCCATTGTCTACCATCAATATGGCGTTTCGGACGCGGGTAAAGTCAGGGATAAAATGAGGGGGTTGGATTTTTCTCTGGATCGGAATTGCTGCATTTCAGAAAAAGCTTATTTTTGCTGATATCCTATACCCTGCGAGGTTGAATCTCCTTCCATTTCTCCTTCAAGGCTTTCAAATCCTCTATAAAGAACCTAAGCAGGTTGGGCCGTCTTCTTACGGCAAGCGGGTGATAGGTGAAGCTGATGGGTGTATCCTGCCACTCGAGCCAGTTCCCCCGTAACTCCTTAACGCTGGCATCCTCTCGATCTGTAAACAAAGCTTCCGCTACAACATTGCCAAATCCAAATAATACAAGCGGCTGTTTCTGAAAAAGCTGCATTTGTAAATGAGGGAGACAAGCCGTTCTAGCTGCGGGTTTATTGTAGGCACGTACCGGCCGGCATTTTAACAAATAGGTAACATACACATCATTTACATCGATCCCCGCCTCCCTCATGCCGAATTGGAGGGTTTCTCGGGTACCGCATAGAAACGAATTTCCTTCCCGATCCTCCCGGGCTCCGGGGTTATCCAGAATCAACATAAGCGGGGCCTTTGGATTTCCTTCCCCCCAGACGACACGGTTCCGCTGCTTGGATAGTTCGCAAATTTCACAGTGCTCGATACCATCGGGCGCTTGTTCTTCAGGCAAGATTATATAGGGCTGGTCCATTGCTTTGCCGTGCAGCTCCTTCCTTTCACACACAATGCATCTATTATGCCCAACGACAACAAAAATCTGCTGCTCCATCCCCATATTTTACGGCTACAATCTATCGATTCGAAAATCACAGCTATCAAAATAAACGATGTCGCCTTCTGGAACATGCCAAATCGCCCGTAACCGAGAGGGCTGCTTACAGCCGCCTTTAGTCTGGTAATCGCTAAGCAACGCCGTCCACTTCACCCGCTGACGTTCGCCATTCATCGAAGTATAGGTCCGGTCATCCGTTGAAAAAGAAAGCAATTCCCCGGTTTCGCTAAAAGTAAATAAACCGCTAGCCTCAATGCCGCCATAGATGATGGTTGCTTCAGCGTGTGTTTGATCCACCTCTTTCCAGGTGATGTAGTTTTGTAATGCCGCATCAGGAATCAATAACGATTCGGATAAAAAGGTCACCAGACACGCCTGATCCATGTCCTTTCCTCTTTCGTTAAACACGGGAATCCCTTTGGCCAGAACACCTTTCATGCCGCCTCTACCTTCCAAAAGAGAGTCATATCCTTGAAACGGAATGCCGTACATTCGTGTATCAATGAATGCAACCCGGTCAGGTTCCCGGACAAAATTAACCTGTGAGTAATCAATTTTGACCATTGGCTTTTCCCGCGATAGTTTAAAATCCACATTTTTAAAACTGATTTTCATGTACGCATTCCTCGGTTTGCCTATATAACCACAGGTCTCTAAATATCGTTTTACAGGAGCAGGTAAATCCTCGACATCTTTATAGGTTAGGGTCCCTGTCGCTTGGCTAGAGCGTTCTATACGCTCCTTGATATCCCGGTTATATTCTGCCTTTAGCGGCGAATACGGAATAACAAAATAAACGACGGCGGCAACAGCTATGAAAGCTAGTAAAAACAATCCGATCAACATGGGTTTTCACTTCTTCCTTTATGCTCATAATCTTTAACTCTCTCTTACTCGGCAGCCCTCTTCCATCCGTCCCAGATTGTCTGCCAACTGTTGAATGCCGTAAAATAAACCGTTTGTTCTCTCCTCATCAAAATGATGAAACAAATCCTGCATAAACTCATCCTCAAGTTTTTCTCGTCCCTTAAAATAAGCGTAACACTGGGATGTCAACTGAACACGAACCACTCTCGCATCCCGTTCATCTCGCTTAAGGGTGACAAACCCCTGCTTCTCAAGAATCATGGCAAGTTTCTTTATGTTTTGTCTGGAACAACCGAAGATGTCGGCAACTTCACCTAGCGTAGGGGATGGGTTTCCATTTTTTAAAATAATGGCGATAAGGAGCCACTGCTTTAAGGTGATGTTTTGATCCAACTTATCTCCTACGATCTGCATCCGATTCGCCAATGTCAGCAAAGCAGCAAAAATGAAGGCTTGCTTCTCCTCCTGATTCATTGCTCTAAACCTCCCTCCGGAATATGTAACTAGTTACGTTTCTTATTTTACTTAATCAGTTACCTATTCTTCAGTGAGGTAAGTTATACTACAAATCAACATTGGGCAGATGACCACGCTGTCTGCAACGGCAAGATTTAAGGCCATCCTTTAACGGGATGGCCTTCTCTGAACTGGCTTATGTGTATGCCAATTGAATATCAATAAACTGAACGACGATTTGACAAATTTCACCCGACTGGTTATAACCCCAATAAACCGGATAAGTGCCGTCGCCAAAACCGGACTGAAACATGGGAATATGGTATCCGGTATCAGGAATCATCCAGTTCAGCCAATCGCCGCCACTGCGCTGATACTGCGGGTTTTGGCTGAAGCTTTTGGCAAACAGGGCAGCAAAATAATCATCGTAAAGATTGCCATCAGGATGTTCCTTATGCCACTGGTCCTTAAAATCGCAAAAAGCTTGATGCGCCTGCTTATCGCAAATGCAGGCTAAACCGGCATCTACATTGAAGCCAAAATACTCTTCGTCACCCATTCCCGAAATATCTTCATGTCCAATCAGAGCCTCCTCAAACCGGACGGCAGGAACATCGGAAAATCGCACACGAACCGCGGCATAACGGGCACAGTCCCCCTCCTCGTCCGGCTTCACCACACAGACTTCCGTTGAGTAGGTTCCTGCGGGCGCAGTTTGAAAGTAAGGCTGCTCTTCTCTATGTCCCAAATAACATAGCGGATCGCGGACAAGAAGGCGGCCGGTAGGAATAGAGGCTGGACCGATATCTATAACTGCCAGCTGCTTGCCTGCAATTTCAGGCAAAATAAAATAGTCATTCAAATTCACTGGGCATTTCAATTTGTCACGCTGCTGCTCCCACTGGGACAACCATTCATTTGTTGGTGCCATAGGCATTCATCTCCTGGACGTAGAATTGTATAAGTAGCGCATGAGGGTATTGAAGTCATAGGCTAACAGTCATTTTGACTCTGCTATGATACGATGCAATATATTTTTGCTCTCTTCGTCCTTAGCTCGAGGTTATCTTCCAATTTGTTTATAAACTTCCTTTTCCTTTAAAATCTGCATTAGGTTTACAATATCTGTTTCCGAACCGTCTCACACTCGTTAAATAACGCAAACCTTTGGAGACAATTGTTCAAGGCTGTTTGCAAGTGCGGTGTTTGCTGCACGCCGTCTTCGTACCAGATGTTTTTGACAACAAGCGTTCGCGTTTTCCGCTCCACGATGATCTCAGCTCGTCCTATAAAGCTCTCTCCATATAATAGAGGCAGCACATAATAGCCGAATTTTCGTTTGGCTGCTGGCGTGTAAATCTCCCAAGTATAGTCGAAACCAAACAATTCGTTGATAAGTTTCCGGTCCCACATTAAATTATCCAGAGGCGCAATGAGCTCGCAGCGCAATTCCGGTTTCTGATTCTGCAGAACGGTTTCAATAAGCGGCATATCCTCCGCAAGGCAGTACAGCATATCCTTCGTATGTTCCACAGCTACAGCAACTATGCGGGCTTCATGTAATAACTGGCGAAAAACTTCGTTGCGCTGCGCTGCTTTTAGTCCCCATATATTCAGCCATGCATCTGACGCGCGGTTCCATAAGAGGCCAACCGCACCAATTCGGCGCAGTACCCGCCACTTATGATGCTCAAGCTCATCCTCCAGCGGCTCTGCTGCATTCAGCAGATGGGGCTGTATGTATTTTGTGGCAAGATCGTAATATTTGCGCGTCCCTTTTTTATGATGGATAATCAACTCCCCCGTCGAATACATCTGTTCCAGCACAGACCGGGATGAATTGTTCCCGCCGCTCCAGTGGATGGCCGATTGCCAGGAAAAATCTCCATCCAATTTCAAATCATCCGAACTTAGTGCGCCGTGAGTTTGGATATGAGCTCGCACCTGCGCTGTCAATGCTTCCATTGCAGGATAACGTTCGGCATGAAGCCGGGCGGCTTGCCTGTATCGTTCAAAATAGGGCCAGTCCTCGACAGGGATAATGGCCAGGTTTTTGTCGGGATAATCGACAAGACTCCGGTCCTCATACAACAATTCGGCGAGCATTCCCTTGGTAAATCCTTTGATCCGCGACTGTAACACCAATTCGGCGTTTTTTCCGCAAATATCGATGGGATCATATTGAATACAGCCAACCTGACGGGCAAAATCCAATACGCCCTGCTTCCCGCTAAATTTGTATTCGCCCAAAAGCCCATGCTTCAACAACAGAAATTGCCTTGCCTGACGGTTGGTTAATTGGATCATGGTTGCACCTGCCTCTTAGTTTAGTGCAGTATAAAAACGAAGGTGTGAAGGCTCTCTTTTATCATACAAAGTATTTACTCAAAAGGAAAGAAAAAACACAAACATTTGTTCCCTCCAGAAATACAGCTCAGATATTAAGAAAGGTGCCGATCTACGCATGCAAGATCAATTGTGAAGCAAGTTTGCGTCTCAAGAACGGAATGCCATCTTTATTCCCCCTCACGCCAGATCAAGTTTAGATAGAATTACCCGTCCTGTACCGCTATCTTAATGGTTGACTATCTTCTATCTTCTGAACTTCGCGCCATGCGGCTTGGGCCGTGTCTCGCAGGCCCGGCCGACGTCAATGTCTACCTCTAAACCGTTTAATCGCATCTTCAGTCACCGGCGTGAAGAGGTTAAGAAGGTTGCCGTCGGGATCACGGAACAGCATAGAACGGTTCCCCCACGGCATCGTGGTCGGTTCTTTTACCCAATTATCAACAAGTGGCTTCAAGCGCACATATTCGGCCTCGACATCGTCGACGCGGAACTCAATAATGACAGAGCGATTATTCTCCGCAACTACGGAATCGGCACCGAATAGCTGCGCCGTCTGGGAGTGGCCGATTGCAAGAGTACATGATGGCGCAACGAGTTCGGCAAATACAGGCGCGGGCCGCTCCGCTGAAACCCCCATAATATTCTCATAGAATTCGACGAGACGGTCCACGTCATCCGTTATAATGCGTACAGAAGCAAAGTTCACGATATATCATCCTTCCTAGTAATAATGGATTAGGCTATAGGCTGTGTCCCTTAGCCGTTGTATTTTTACTTCTCTCTCTATTACGTTTACTGTCCGATCATAATAAAACGCTACTGACAACGTTTTGTCAGTAGCGTTCTAGAATTTTTCGGGCTTCCTCACGTATCTGACTTCGAAATGATTCATTTCGGTACAGCGTTCGTCAGCTCCTCCTGCCTAATATACCTTTTTCAACATCTCAATCACTTCATCCAAAGTTAGGCCAAAAGACTTGTAGTAGGAGGTGTCGAGAAGCATCTGCTTAAGGATCATTTCATCCCGGATTTGCAATTTCTGATCGGGCGACAGTTCGGCGACAAAACAGCCCTTTCCCGTTATAGTATGGATCAATCCGCATCTCTCCAGTTCTTCCCAAGCCTTTTTGACGGTAATCACACTGATGCTAAGCTCCTGGGCCGCTTGCCGGATCGGCGGAAGACAATAACCGTTTTCCAGCTCTCCTTTTAGAATCTGGGCGCTGATCTGCTCAAAAAGCTGCTGGTAAATCGGTTTGTCCGATGCGTTCGAGATCGCGATATTCATTAGATTTCCACTCTGAGGAACCGTTTGGCCGCCAGCCGATAGGCTATCATGGAGAACGCCGCGAAAATTACAATTCCAGCGATCAGGATGAAGGTTTGGAGCGTCACTTGCTGCGCCTCGGTTCCGTAGAAAATCTCATTCACAACCGGGCTTTGAATGCCCAGCCATTGGGCGATGGCGGCGAACAGCATGGCGGCCATAACGGCTGCGAGCAGCGCCCAGCCGAATTTATAAGCCGTCTTATAAAACATCGGGATAAAGATGAGGTTAAAGATCGCAAGCATAACAAGGTTTAACCCCCAGAAACCCATATTGGGCGGGAAGAAAAGATAGGTTACGTCCGGATACAAAATCATCGAAATGGAACCGAAGACCGCGGCAGTCACGATATGCATCAGCTCTAAACCGACGATAACAGTTACCCTTGCCTTTACCATATCCCGTTTGGAGACAGGCATTACCGACGTAAACATCAAATCGTTTTGCGCTTTAAATTGGTTGAATACATTCGGAATCGTAATCCAGCAGAAATACAGCGGGACAACAAAGTAAATCCAACCGGGAATGAGCATTAAGGCGCCAAACAAGAAAGGAAACAGAAAGAAAAAGGGGGGCACGGCCAACCTTACATCCTTCATCACCAGGTTATACATATTCCTCCTCCTTCTTCGCGAAATAAACCATAATCTCCTCAAGGCTCGGTGTGGAAGCTTTCATGTTCCAGGAGCGATCGAAGTCTTTTGCCGGAATCAATCCCGTAAAACCAAATGAATTCTGCTTATAGGAGATCAGTTTGTCCTTCACTTGGTTTAGTTGGGCCGCAGCACCATTTAGAAGAAGATAGGATTCTTTGAACTCTTCCTTCTCACCACTGTGAATGATCTGCCCATTTGCAATGAAGGTTATAAAATCGGCGCACTTCTCCAAGTCTGAAGTAATATGCGTCGAAAATAAAATGCTGATCTCTCCATCAGCGACGAGTCCTTGGAAAATATCCAACAGTTCGTTCCTTGCAACCGGGTCAAGCCCGCTTGTCGGTTCGTCGAGAATGAGAAGCTTTGCCCCATGGGACAAGGCAAGGGCAATACTGTATTTCACCTTCATTCCCGTCGATAGCTCGGCAATCCGTTTTTTTTCATCCAGCTTAAATTTCCGAAGGTAATTGCGGTACGTTTCCTCGTCCCAATGGGCATAGAACTTCTTGATCACATCGGTCAAGGTCTTAAGTTTGCTCCGGGTATAGAAGTCTACGCCGCCCATAGCGTACCCAATTTCCTGCTTCAACTCCAGTTCATACTCGGCCATATTTTTCCCGAATACATGAATTTCCCCGCTGTCCATGCGGGTCATATTCAAAATTGATTTTATCGTCGTGGTCTTTCCTGCTCCGTTCGCACCAATAAAACCCATAATATAGCCTTTTTCCAATTGGAACGATACATTCCTTAGTTGAAAGTTGGGGTAACTCTTATTTACATTCCGAATATCCAATGCGAGCACTGCATCCATCCCTCCTCATCATATTGTGTATATCGTGCATGCACAATATAACTTGCGTGAGCTGGTTTTGTCAATACCTGCCATGATTAATTTGCTGCTTCATACGCAAAAAGAACCCACAGCCCGTACACCTTTATTTAAAGTGTCCAGACTGTGGGTCCTCGTCTATCATTGCAGAATCCCGGCTGCCAGTGCTTTCCGCACCGCTTCTTCCCGATTGCGCACGTCTAATTTGAGATACACAGATGAGGCATAATTCCTCACCGTTCCGTCAGACAAGTAGAGTTTCGCAGCAATCGTTTTATAACGCAGCCCTTGGGTTACCAACTGTAAAATTTCTAATTCGCGCGGAGTTAGTCCATAGGCTTCCAAAGGCTTCGCTTCCAATGGCTTCGTCTCTATTCGTTGGGCTTCTGCCTCTGTTTCGGACATCTCAAGATCTTCAAACAATTTTGCCGACATATCATGAGCGATAATCGTGCCCCCCCGATGAATGAGGCGGATCGTTTCCGCCAACTCGCCGGGCTCCATGGACTTCAACAAATAGCCGTCCGCTCCACTTCGCAGTACCTCAATGGCTTTTTCTTTTTCTTGAAAGGTGGTCAGGATCAGCACCTGAATGTCCGGCCAATTCTGTTTTATTATTTTTATTGCTGAAACACCATCCATATTCGGCATGTCCAAATCCATTAGTACCACTTGCGGCTGCATCTGCCCGCACATAGTCACAGCTTGCTGACCATCCTCGGCCAAACCAACCACTTGCAGGTCCTGTTGCCCTTCCAGGAGGATTCGGAGGCTTTCCCGAATGAACGGCTGATCGTCAACAACGAGCACCCGGATAACTTCGCCAGGAAGCTCCACCTGCCTTGGCAATGTACAGGTCACGACCGTTCCTTCGCCTGATTTGGAGTAAACAGAGATTTGCCCTTGAAGATTAAAAGCCCGTTCTTTCATAGCTGCCAATCCGAAGCCTTCCTCCAGCTGCTCGGCTCCTCGACCGTTATCCTGCACTTCAAGCCGGGTCTGCCGCTGCTCAAAATGTAAAGAAACTATAATTTCTGTTGCCTGGCCATGCCTTACTGCATTAGTTAAAGATTCCTGCAGGCAGCGATAAAAGGTTATTTGGGCCTGTCTTGGTAACGGGAATTCTTCCCCTATGGGTCTAAACCGAACGCTGACGCTGGAGTTTGCCTGAAACTCGTCTATGAGTTTCTTTAAGGCCTCAATTAACGGCAGTCTATTTTCAGGTGAATCCATTTGATGTACATATCGTCTGACTTCACCTATGCTCTTACGCGCCAAATCCAGCAAAGAATCCAGCCTATCTTGGGCAGCGCTTGTAGTTAATTCAGGTCGTAAAGTTTCCATTCCCATGATGATGGACGTATAGGAATGACCTATCGTATCGTGCAGTTCCTTGGAGAGGCGGTTTCGCTCCTCGAGGATCGTTACACGTTCAATTTGGGATACATACTGTTTTAATACGGTATTCTGGTCACGAATAATCTCATTTTGCCGATGATTGACTACGAGTAGATGAAAGACAAAACCTATCGTATAAGCCAATCCTGTGTGAACAATCGACAACCAGGGAGTAGGCTGTTGGGAGACCGCATTGATCAGTATTGGAATAACAAAAATGGTGATAGGAAGCGACCAGCGATAAGAATTATGAGCGCTATTGGCTGCGATCATGAATGCGGGCAGCAGAAAAACAAGATAGGCTTCAGGAAATAAAGTAACCAGATATAAGCTTATTCCGCCGGAAAGGATTATTTCTGCAACGAGATAATAACGAAAGTTAAGCAGCAAACAAAGCCAAGGGACAGAAAAAGCCGCAATCTCCCAAAAAACAACTCCCCACAAAGGCAACGTCAACTGCTCATGCACTTGTACTATGGTGAAAATAAGGGAAACACAAATTGTAAGCCGCAGTATCAGCATGATCCAGTCATACCAAAACCACTGTTTTACCATATCAAACAAATCAGTCACCTCCTTCAACCGTTCCTTCCCATAATAAAGCAATCTCCGTCTGTAAGCACTGAAAATGTTAATCTTTAATCGCTTTGATCATATGACGCGTATATGCACCAATCATTCGTACTGCCCCATCACCGATCCATGAGCCAAGGAAGGCAAGAGCAAGACCCAGAGCCGTAACAAACAAAGATTTTCCCAATGTATCTATCGTGATACCCAACATGCGGATTTCCCCAAAAGAGACCAGGAAAGGGGCCAGAATTAAAGTCAAAGGCAAGATATACAAGACAACCGTACCGATAAGACAAACAACCCCTAGCCCAAATTTCTGCATCAACCAAAAGATCGTGCTCCAGTTACGCCGGTCCATAAGCTCTGCTTTCGCCTGTATCCAAAGCGGGCCTTCTATGGGGTGTTTCCATTCGTATGGCTCTATTGAGATATCCGTATAAATCTTCGTTTGAACACGTTCATATTGTACAAAGGTTTGCGTAGTCCGCATCACATAGGTAAGCAGGGGAAGTCCTATCAATGTAAAGGACAGACTTACCCCAAGCGTTATGCTAACTAGGTAAAAACAGAAGTAAAACAATCCCGTAGTGAAAGTAAGCAGCAAGAAGACTACATTTTGCATTTGGTGGATGAGCCGTTTTTTCAAGTTTGTTACACCTCCATTGGTTGTTGAGCCACTTTAACCGTCTGTAGTCTACTCCACCTGCCCTTATGATTTCTAGTGTCAAAATGTCATATGACAGAAACCCAAGGCCTTTTAGAAGACAGAATACAAAGAGGTGACAGAAGGTAACTGGTTAGGATGACACGTAGGCTGAGATACTTGGAACGTGTTATCCGCTCGATGTACAGCGATACCCATAACCATTAAAGGAGAATATGTTATGAAAAAAAGGACTCGCAATCTCGCTCTCGCAGCTCTACTGTTATCTTCAACTGTTGTTACAGCTTTTTCAGCGCCGGAATCCTATGCAGCACCTGGGCAAGCCGTCTCTAAGCCAGCGATTAAGGCAAGCCTGAAAGGCCCCGTGGACCCCAAAGAAATCCAAGCGTTCATGGACCCTGTGTTTGCGGAAAAAATGAAGAAATACAATGTGAATGGATCCAATTTTGTACTCGTGAAAGACGGCAAAGTGCTCGTAAATAAAGGGTACGGTTATGCCAATAAAGAAAAGAAAATACCTGTAGATAAAAATACCGTCTTCCAAATCGCTTCCGTTTCAAAGACATTTACCGCCTTAGCGGCCTTGCAGCTTGCAGAAAAAGGAAAAATTAATCTCAAGCACGATATCACCGAGTACCTTGGCGGCATGAAAATACCTAATAAAACGAATAAACCGTTAACCATGTACAATATGCTGACCTACACAGCAGGATTTGATTATCCGGATAAAGCACTCTATGTTGCACCTGAGTATGTGAATCAAGTTATTCCAATGAAGAAGTTTATGACAGAACATATGCCAACAGTCGTTCGGACACCTGGAGAAGCTTATACTTATGACAATTTTGCTTTCCTGCTTGCTAGTTATGCGATAGAGACCGTAAGCGGTATGTCGTTTTCGCAGTATATGGAAAAAAATGTGTTTCAGCCATTAAAAATGAACTCCACCAGCACTCGTTTCACTCCAAAGCTTCTGGCCAGAATGGCAACACACTACGGTGAAGATGGCAAACCTCATCCGGCTATGGGAAATTCGCCAACAGATGGGGGCCAGGGCAGTATCCTCTCAACAGGAGATGATATGGCCAAGTATCTAATCATGTTTCAACAACAGGGGAGATTTGGAGGGAAGCAAATCATCAGCAAACAAACGGTTAAGCAAATGCAAACCTACTCCGTGTTTGCCGATAAATCAATTCCCATGACGACGGTTGGAGGGTTTGAAGGCTATCGTAATGATCTCATGAATGGCCGTCATGTCGTCCTCAAGGGAGGCAACTTGCCTGGTCATCAATCTTTGGTCGTGTTATTACCGGAGGAAAAAACGGCTTTTTACATGTCTTACAACAATGATTCGATGATGAGTTTAGAAGTTTATGAAGCCTTTATGGACCGTTACTTTCCTGACGAGAGAGTCCCGGAGAAAAAGACTTACCTCCCACTAAGTGAGTCAGACGCGGCTAAATACGTGGGCGCTTATCAGAATACACGATTTCATTTCTTAAAATCCAACTTTACTTATGCAAATGGAAACCTGCTAATGGAGACAGGGACCAGCGGCAAGCACACCTTAAAAATGGTAAATCCCCTGTTGTTTGAGGATGAATCCGGGAACAAACTGGCTTTCAAAAAAGATCATAAAAATCGAATTGAATACTTCTATTATACGAATCCCAATTCCTTGGACTATGGTTCTGATGCCCGTAAAGTGCATCCGAAGCCAGCGTTCGCAGATGTGCCTAATGACAGCGTCTATAAAACCCACATCAACAATCTGCATGCTTTTGATATTATAAGCGCTAAATCTGGCAACCTCTTTGAGCCACGCGGCACAATGACCCAAGGCGAGTTTATGGATGCCGCTATTCTTGCCCATGGATGGGATACATTTAGCGATATTCTTGAGAGCAATAAAGAAAAGATCGTGTCCGGCATACCTGGATTTGACCGTAATGCCCCAATAACAAGACAAGCCGCAGCGGTTATGATTCAAAATCTAAAACAAGCGGAACCTGCAAGGGAAATCAAGCTGACGGGTGACACGGACCTTTGGGCGGTTAAAGCGATTACCACACTAGTTTCTCAAGGTATTGTAGACCCGGATACAAAAGTACAAGCGGATAGTTCCGTCGATTTCCGCTCGAAACAGCCTTTGCTTCGTCAAGAAGCCAGTGCTTTGCTTGATCTTGCGTTTGGCTACTATACGTTGCCCATCAAGAGCAAATAAACTATTTTTTCAGGACTCCAAACTTGCCGAAAGCCACTCTAGACGGAGTGGCTTTCAAGCATGATCATAGAAAACTTACAGTTTTTCGAAACGGCTCAATCGGTCCCCGATGATCATGTTCGTTAGTTGATGTGAGCGACAGCGCTGATCTCTATCAATTGCTCAGGGAACGCCAGCGCTGTCACACCAATGAGACTGCCGGCGGGACGGTGCTGCCCCATATATTCTTTAAACAACTGGATGCAAGGCTCGAAATGCTCCCTCACGTCTGTTAGGTAAACCTCAACATAAGCAAGGTTTGACTTTGTGGCGCCGAACCCCTCCAGTACACGATCTAAATTCTCAAGTGTCTGCCTGGTCTGTGCCTCGATGTCCCCCGCACCAACGAATGTGCCCTGCATATCGTGGGAAAATTGACCCGAGACATAGATCGTGCCGTTAATTGCATACCCCTGGGAGATGCCGCTCCCTTCCTCCCATGCAACACCGTGATCAAACGTTTTTGCTATCCCCATGTTTGTTCTCCTTTCGTTCAATGTATGGTTAGTATAAAATGATGGCAAACAAAAAAATAGTACGCACCTTATTGATAGGTACTATCAGAAAGGATAGTGTTAGCATGAGTATGGCCGAATACAAAGGCAAAGTGAAGCATCTTCAAGACACCCCCTTCGGTTACACCCTATCCGTCATTGGCGGCAAGTGGAAGATGGTGATTATTTACCTTCTGGCGGAGAACGAGCCGGTTCGATTTAACGATCTGAAGAGACAAATCGGGGCCATTACGTATAAAACATTGAGCTCACAGCTTAAAGAGCTGGAGCAGGATGGAATGGTGGACCGGAAGGAATATCCTCAAATCCCTCCAAAGGTTGAGTACCGGCTTACAGAAAAAGCGAAAGCCCTGCTACCCATTCTGGAAGGGTTGTGTGAGTGGGGAGAACACCATCGGCCTTCCACGATAACAAAAGAAGACGTATGACAACGGCCTGTCATACATCTTCCTATTTCCCTGCCTTACTATTCAATTCCAGATATATACCCTCTATCTAAACCCAATATCCCATATGGCTGCCCCTATTGAGAACGGAGTTCTATTCCCGGCAAATCATCAACTTATTCCCGTCCGGATCTTTTACAACAAACCAATGATTATGCTCTATTCCGGTTACAAGTTCCGCACCGGTCTTCTTCATATAATCCAATGAGCCTTCTAGATCTTCTGTTAAAAGCATTATTGCAGGAACCTCAATGGAAGGAGCCCCGCCGGGTTGATCCCCGCCCCACTTAGGCATCGTATCAAGAATGATTCCGGTTCCCTCCATTGGCAAAGGGCACAAGTGGCCGCTCATGATCTCGCAGTCGTTTTCATCCAGCCCCAAAACCCTGCAGTACCAGCTGCGTGACCTCTTAATATCACTTACCGGGATAAAAATGCTCCCGATTTTGTTTTTGATCGGGCTTGCTTGAAAATTGCTTTCGTTAGCCTGTGGTGGTTTGCTCATGATTTCGCCCCCATAAATTTACTTTTAATGTTTTCAGAATCACTGAAATTATCGCAAAACTATGGGTACACGTTTACACAGCAACAGATTGGTTATATAACCTGTCTGTCGTATTAGGGCGCCAAATCAGTTTTTTACGGATGCCACTTCATAAGTTATAATTTCACTTCCGAGAACTGGAGATTCTTTATTTTCTCCTCCTGAACCTGGTTCCGGACGTTTGTGTGCCGATTTAAAAGCATCACTATTTCTCCAGGCTGTAAAGGATTCAGTATTCTCCCAATACATATTTACATTTAGCTCATCGTATTCAGTTACGTTCTGTGTCAACCATACTTCTACTTTTACAAAACCCTCAAAAGTGTCCAGCGGACCTGGTGCTGTAAATCTCGGCGCCATTGCTGCGCCCATTCCCTTTTTCACTTTAATTCTGTTCGTGACAACGATCATCTGTACCATCTCCCTAATTTTCGGATATATTTATGGCTCACAAAATTAAGAGATACTATTAAATCTTAATAGATGGACTCCAGTTCCGCTAGCATTAATTTGCCGTCTTCCATCCGATACATCTTGTCGCAGTAGGTAAGCAGCCGCTCATCGTGTGTGACCATGATGGCCGCTTTGCGGCGTGTTCTCACCTCATGGGCAATCAAGGAAACAACTTCATGGGCGCGCTTGGTATCCAGGCTTGCTGTAGGTTCATCTGCTAATATGACACTGGGATCATTAATTAACGCGCGGGCAATAGCGATACGCTGCTTCTCTCCCCCAGACAGCTCCTCCGGGTAGCTCTTCAGCTTTTTACCTAGACCCAATTCCTCTAGTAATTTTACAGCAAAAGCTTTGTCTGCTGCACGAACCGTACCCGACATCCGCTTTACGACAAGCAACTGATCAAGAACATTCAGGTATGGAACCAAATTGGAGGCCTGCATGATGAAGCCAATCTCATGCAATCGGATATCGGATAGTTGCCTGTCTGACAGCTTCGATAAGTCCTTCCCATTTAAAAGAACTTCTCCCGAAGAAACTCTAAGCAGTGCGCCCGCAACAGATAAGAAGGTGCTTTTGCCCGAACCGGACGGTCCCACCACTGCGACGAACTCCCCGGGATCCACTTTTATGGACGCTCGGTCTAATGCCACGATACGATTTAATCCTTCATTGTAATATTTAGAAACTTCTGTTATTTGCAAACCCTTAGTCATTATTCCACCCTCCCAAGTGCCCTAAGCGGATCAATTTTTGAAATTGTGCGAACAGATACCAACGAGCTAAGTAGTGAGATTACCAGCAAAACAAGGGAATATATAATCACCAGCTTCGTATCTAGCATGAACGGCATGCCTTTGGGCATGATTGCCGCTGTCCCATAGGTCAATAAGGTGCCAACGGCAATGCTTGAGAGCGATAAGACGAACACCTGTGAGACTACGGCTTTGCTTAAGAATCCATTTTTAGCCCCGATTGCTTTCATAATCCCGAACTGGTTGGACTTCTGCATGGTGAATACATAGAAGAACACGCCAATAACGAATGCAGAAATCGCTAGCAGGAATGCAAGCATCATCGTGATTGTGCCATTCTCTTCTTTGTAGCCGGGCATTCCCTGAACCGCTTCGGCACGAGTAGCCGTATCGGTACCTGAAAGCTGTTCATCTATGATATTCGGATCAATATCTTTACCTTGGAGCATAATCGCGTTGACGGGCTCCGTGACTCCCTTATCGGAGCCCGGTGCCGCAAACGCAAGCTTGCGCCATTCTTCAATAGGTGTAAATACAGCGGATACGTGATTATACGTCTGATTCTTGACAAAGCCGACAATCGTCAACGATTCTGCCGAACCATCTAACTGGAAGGTGTCCCCAAG
Source organism: Paenibacillus nanchangensis (assembly GCF_046543445.1). Classification (NCBI taxonomy): domain Bacteria; kingdom Bacillati; phylum Bacillota; class Bacilli; order Caryophanales; family Paenibacillaceae; genus Paenibacillus; species Paenibacillus nanchangensis. Next base: position 110,836 of record NZ_JBHOFD010000007.1, on the reverse strand, counting down.
CTTAAATCCTTCGTCTTTCATCGTTTCATTGACGATAACGTTCGTCATTTGACTGGAAGTCAGCCCCGTACCTTCTGTAACGGCCGGCTCAAGGAAGCTCCCCGGATTAATTCCAATAATCGCTATATCTACTTTGTCCTCATTCAACTTAGAGCTCCCTTTGATGGCCGATGCCATAATGGTTCCCATAGGTGAAGTTGCACTTACATTCGGAATTTCTGCTAATTTAGCTGACAAATCATTAGACAATAAAGACTTGCTCATTGAAGCCTTCGATCCTTGTTCGAAAACCACATAATCAGCCTTCATGGTCTTAAACGTCGAAGCCGCAAGCGTAGATAACCCATTACCTAAACCTGACAATATAAATACCAACCAAGAAATAAGCACAAAGATGATAGCAATCATCAAAAACCTTGTCTTGCTATGTCTTAATTCCTTCAATGCTAAAAACATAGGCTACTCCTCTCCTCAATCATTTTATTTGACACCTGTGTCGAATTGATCATTTCTCGACTAGCACAGGTTCATTATAGGCCTTAATCGACACGAGTGTCAAATATATATGTGCTCTCTATCTCCGTCCTACCCCTCCTAGCCACATTTGGTACAATAGCTTACTCCACTGAGGTGTAGGAATGTTCATCATATTGGGAGTATCAATCAGGTTAAAAAAGACACCTATTATGGCGGGAAGTGGGATGCTCGTATTTAAGTGCCCCTCTTCTTGGGCATGAGCAAACAATCGCTCCAGTTGATTTTTCAAAGTCACATGCGCCTGTTCAATAAATTCAAGATCATTGGCCGCTGCCGCAGAATTATCCTTGTTTATTTTGTTTGCATACCCAAGCAATTGATGGAAACTGGCTTCCTCCAGATATACATCCAGCAGTTGTTGAAGGGCTTTCATGCAATCCGTTTCATCAATAGCCGACGCTTTCTGCAGCACATTCTCCATGGATCGCTTCATACATGCAGCAACAATTTCCTCTTTATTGGCATAGTATTGGTAAATTGTACTTCTTGCCCCGACCAGGCTTTTCGATAACAATTTAAGCTGAAACCCCTCATAACCGTATTCCAGCAGCACTCTCTTGGTTTGATCAAGCAACTCCGATTTTGTAAAAACCTGCTTTCTTCCCATATTAATCACCGTCCCTAATTGCTATCCATAGCTTCATTGTAACAAAAACTTCGCCCTGCTAATCTCCTTTAAATATAGGAAATAATATCACAATCAGAAACGGTTTAGCTCGCTCAGCACCGTAGCCTCCAGCGGCCCTAACAGCTTTTGGAGGCCGATCCGCTCCAGTTCTTCTTCATAAAGATCTGTATATTTCAGCTGCAATTTTTTCTCCGGAGGAAACATGCCGCAGTAATGAATAATCCGGTACAGGCCATACATCTTTATCGGCACAAAACCGGACCTGTCCAACACCTGGAGTCCTTCGTCCAGCAGATTCTCCGCTTCGCGCCATGCCTCACGCCGCAGCATCCACAGTCCCTTAACCACCTTGTAACTGCCGGTCTCCCGCAAAAAAGGCTTGACGGACAATATCTTGGCTTCAATGGCTTCCGCCATCTTCTCCAGCTTGCAATCCTCCGCCCCTGCGACCAGATGCACAAACAGCTCCGAAATCGCCGTCTGCGGGATGAAATATTCATAATTAGGGTCGGCGATTACGGTATGACTTAACTTCAAACGTTCCAGTGCTTTATCCGGCTCTCCCGCCAGCGCATACCAATCAAGAATGTTGAGAATCTCCAGTTCCCTATGCTGCGCTGGAGACAATAGTTTTTTCTCTAGTACCCGCTCGCAGATGGCCAGCTTCTGTTTCGGGTTGCCCGTGAGAATATAAAACACCAACAGGGAATAAAAGCGTTCGCTTAGCCGAACCTCGTCCGTGTTCAGCAGCCATGCCAGATCTCCTTGTACAAATCGGATATAGACGGAATAAAACGGATCCAACGCATAGCCAAGCACATCCTGTTGGCGTGCAAGGGTCAGCATTGAACGGCCTTGGCCGTATTGGTGGTACTTTTCGAATATATCCCGCATCGTCTCATTTAGCTCCGGATCCCTGACCGTGGGGTTCGCTTCCGCTACGTTGTTGGCACGGTGAACAGCCAGGCTATAGCCAAGTCCACGGACCGTCTTGATTTCCAAGCCTGCGAAAGAATCCAGCTTCTTGCGAAGCCTGTATATATGGTCATCCACTGTTCGCTCAACCGGATATTCCAGCGGCCATACCTTATCCAGCAGCTGTTCCCGGCTGAATATACGGCCTTTATTTCGATAAAGAAATTGCAAAAGAGCGAACTCCTTGGGCAGCAGCTCTACCGTTAAACCTTCGGCAGTTACTTTATATTCGCTTGCGTGTAATTCTAGGTGCATGCATTAAACCTCTGCTTTCCTACAAAAACTTCAAGTTCATGAATTCAGTATACCAGCCGGCTTCAAGAGATAAAGCAGAAATTACGGGAACAACAAAATGTGTTAATTAACATATTTTTCCCTTACAATTGATACACTGGACGCTGGTGCTGAATTATTTTTATTGGAAACGTGGGATGTCGATATGAAACAAAAAATATTATCTTTCATGGATTGGGGCCTGTTTGCCCTTCGTTCGTATCACTATATTTTGCTGGCGTCTCGTCTATTGGAAAAAAGTGAGTTTTCGATCCTGACGGTAGTGAATATCATTTGGCTAACTCTGGCGCTTGTCGTCCCTATGCTGTTCTGGTTCCCTGGACGTAGAAATAACAAGACTTGGTTCTGCATACTGGAGCTGCTGCTTGGCGGTTCTTATTATGTGAATTCTGCCATCCATCCGGATCTCACTTCAAGGGCGGACTATTTGCTGCTCAGTCTTATCATGGGATACTTAATGACGAAGAAGACAATCTGGGTTATTCCTGTCGTGGCTTTGATACCTTTTCTATCGCAGACGTACTTGCATTTGCCTTGGGAGCAGGCGTTCAGCTTCGCATCAGACAATGTGCTGTTCTGCTTCATCGGCATATGGGTCAGCTCCATAGCCAAAGCCTATGAAGAGAAAAATAAACTGGCACTAGAAGTGGAGCGGCAAAATAAACTGCTAACCCTCTACTCTGCGGAAATCGAGACCATGACGCTTCAAGAAGAGCGCAACCGTATGTCGAAGGAGCTTCATGATACATTGGGGCACTCCTTTATCGCACTTATAATGAGCCTTGATGCTTCAATTGCCCTTTTGGACCGGAAGCCTGAAGAGGTCAAAGGCCGTTTGATCCGCTTAAGGGCACTCGCTGAACAAAATTTGGACGACATGCGGAACATTGTTCATGAAATGGGAGAAGAAGATGGGGCGAGTCTTACACAGCAGGTAGAGAACCTTGTCCACCGTTTCCAAGAGCACACGGGAACTGTACTCACCGTCAATCTGCTGGGGACAGAGCCCAGGGTACATTTTGAAGTGCGGCAAACGGTCCTCCGTGTCATTCAGGAAGCTTTTACGAATGCGCTAAAACATGGAAAGGCGTCTCAATTGTATTTGGAGCTGGAGTTTGCCGTGGACATGCTGCAATTAATTGTTCGAAATAACGGAATACCGATTAAAAAAATGGATTATGGTTTTGGCCTGACCACGATGAAGCATCGAATTGAGCGATTGGGAGGCAGCTTGTCCGTGAATTCTAGGGAAGAAATTGAGGCGATTACCGAAGTCAGATGTGAAATTCCGCTGAAGGGAGTGCTGCTGCATGTCGAACATTAAGGTGCTGATTGCTGATGATCAAGAATTGATCCTGGAAAGCTTACATATCGTGCTGTCCATGGAGGAAGATATCGAAATAGCTGCGTTGGCGAAAAATGGGGAGGAGGCCGTGCATGGATGCGAGCAGTTTCAGCCCGACATTGTGCTGATGGATATCAACATGCCTGTCATGGACGGCGTGGCTGCAACGGCCCTGATTAAGAAGCGATTCCCTGACATCAAAATTATTATGCTGACCTCTTATAGGGAAGTGGAGTATGTGCTTGCGGCGTTAAGTCATGGCGCAGAAGGTTATCTGCTCAAGGCCATCCACCCCAAGGATCTTGCTGCAGGTATACGCGTGGTTCATGCGGGAGGCACCTTAATAACACAAGAGATGGCGGGAAAAATGATTAAAAGCATGAGCATGAACCAGTCCTCAGCCGTAAAAAGTAATGAATACGGGCTCAGTGCCCGTGAACTTGAAGTGCTGCATAAGCTGGCTTCCGGCCTGCGCAATCAAGACATTGCTGAGGCGCTTTTTCTTAGTGAGGGGACAGTTAAAAATTACATCTCAACGATTTATTCGAAGCTTCATGTCAAGGGAAGGCGGGAAGCTGCCCGCATAGCCCGAGATTCGGGCATATTGGATCACAAGTAACCATGTCATGACCAAAGCGCACTATGCCTTTATGACTTTTTCAGCATAAACTCATAACTACCAAACGTTATAGGAGCTGATGAAAGACATGAAGAAAATAAGGTCCAACAGCATAGAGAAGCTGCTTCGCCTTCCAATAATCTGGATGCTTGTGGGTGCGGCCGCTATCATTCTTGTACAGGGATTATTCCTTGTGCTGACCGAGCGAGTAGAAGGGGCTGGTTCCCTATTCTTAACACTCCTGTTGGGCTTAGCAGCCATCCTGGTATATAAGCTTATTATGAAATATGTGGCTCAGCGGCCCATTCCAGAGCTATCCGGCCAGCACGCAGGGGTGGAAGCAGGCCTTGGCATAATCACGGGAGCAATTTTTATCGCAGTATCTACGCTTATTATCGTTATGCTCGGCGGCTATTCCTTTCAATGGGCGGGTGCTGCAGATCCGGGTTCAATTCTCATGACATCCATTGAAACATCGCTGAGCGCAGCCATCGTCGAAGAACTGGTCTTTCGTGGACTGATGCTTCAAGCTATACAGAAATTAGGGGGCAGCTGGATTGCACTCGCAATAACCTCGCTTACCTTTGGAGTCTTTCATCTTGGCAATCCTGGAGCAACCCTATGGAGCGCGCTTGCCATCACCCTAGAAGCAGGGGTTCTGCTCGGAGCTGCATTCTTGTGGCGGCGCAATTTGTGGTTCGCCATGGGGCTGCATTTTGCTTGGAATGCACTTGAAGGTTTACTTGGCATTCCTGTGTCCGGACACCCTGCGGCCGGGTTGTTTACTGTGAAGACAAACGGCGCAGCATTGCTCACTGGGGGAGATTTTGGCCTGGAAGGCTCTATTGTTACGGTGGTCCTAGGGCTTGTGATTGCCATTCCGATGCTAATCGGCGCTGCACGGAAACGGCCATGATTTGTTTCTCTCTCACGAAATGGTTAATAAAATTTCCGCTACCTGACTCTCAAAATTGGAGTCGTCAATCGTATCTAGATGTTCCGGCTTAATCATTTGATACTGTTTCATCTTATAATATTCGATTATTGCTTGCTTCAACGTAAGATCATACCAGTGAATACTGAAAGTTGGTTCCATAAAGCGCCGCAGTGTGGCGTCATCTTGAATCAAGGGCAGCACGGGGTTCATTCTGTTGAATACCTTCCGGTCCATCCCGGTTTCAAAAAAAGCCTGTAGATTCTTATTTCGATTTTGTTGGGCCATGACAAGCTTATCATAAAGCGCCGGGTAGAATTCCTTGAGGTCTTGCAGGAACAGGTCAGATATATAAACAACGCACAGCAGCGACTGCAGGAATGTTTTTTGGAAGCGGTCTGCATAAGAGAGGGAATCATCGTTTACAACGAGATCCGCCTGCTGCAAGTACTGAACTTCATATTCGACAACCTGCTCGATGATATCCTCTTTGGATGAAAAGTGTTTATATAGCGTCACTTTACTAATATCCATATATTTTGCGATATCGTCTATTCTCAATTGGCTGAACTTTGTTTTTCGAACGATCGGTTTGATTTTATTCAAATAGTGACTTGCGCTCATCGGTTTTCTCATGACTTAAGCCCCCTTTGATGCTTATTCCAATAGTATAGCAAAATCAAAATTACCACAAACTCAATTAACCAAACTTAATAAATTAACTAATTCAGTTAATTTAGTTTACTTTGCTAATCGCTTGCTGTATAATCTGTCTTGTACCTAATCATGCCATTGAGGGGAAAGGATGAATATTATGCGTGTATTTGTAACGGGTGCAACAGGGTTCATCGGTTCTGCCGTCGTACGCGAACTTCTCGAGGGGGGGCATCAGGTTGTTGGACTCGCCCGCTCCGATAAGTCCGCCGAGGCGTTGACGGCAGCTGGCGCCGAAGCGCACCACGGCGACCTCGATGACCTTGACAGCCTGCGAGAAGGCGCTGGGTCAGCGGACGGCGTCATTCACTTGGCTTTCAAACACGACTTCGCCAGCTTTGAGGCAGCCGCAGCAGCCGACAGTCTGGCGATCGAAGCCATGGGATCGGTGCTCAAGGGTACGGGGAAACCTTTCGTGGCCACCTCAGGCACGTTGATGCTCATACCAGGAATCCTGGGGACGGAAGAACAGGCATCGACGCAATCTACGCCGCGGCGCTCCGAGGAGACAGCGCTTGCGTTGGCTAGTCACGGGGTGCGATCATAGATCGTCCGCCTTGCGCCTTCTGTACATGGTAAGGGGGAGCAGGGCTTCGTTCCGACCCTCATCAAGATCGCGCGCCAAAAAGGGGTTTCGGCCTATGTGGGAGATGGACTCATCCGATGGCCGGCAGTACATCAATTGGATGCAGCCCGTCTCTTCAGACTGGTGCTTGAAAAAGGCGAGATGGGAGCTATCTATCACGGGGTCGCCGATGAGGGAGTGCCCTTCCGGGATATTGCCAGCGTTATCGGGCGTCACCTGAACTTGCCGGTGGCCAGCATCACCCGTGAAGAGGCAGACGTTCACTTCGGATGGCTCTCCTTCGCCGCTTCCACTGATAATCCAGCGTCAAGCGCGCTGACAAGGGAACGCTTAGGATGGCAACCGGTCCACCCTGGCCTGATCCCAGACCTTGAGCAGGGCCACTACTTCAACAATTTGAAATAACTTCGCAATCGATTTACAGTTAGGGACTTAGATTTCCATATGAAAAAAACTCGCTGCGATAACAGCGAGTTTCTTTACTTGTGATACGGCTCACCGTAACACCTTTATAGCGAGTTCGAAATGGACTCAATCGGATGCCTTTTGCAAAAGCTAGTCTCTATGTAATATCAGGCTTTCTCACTCTTCCAGGACCATTTGCTTCAACTGAATGACCGGACTTCTCAGCTCCTGTTCTTGTTCCAGATAGGCGCACAGCGCCTGAATGAGCGATCTCTTGGGCTGAGTCTGAGAGATCTCCGTTCCCAGCAATTGAACAATCTCTTGCAGCTCTCTCCGCCGAGCGAGCCCGCTGGGCCAAGACTCAAGCAAAGCGGTCACTCTGCCGAACAATTCTTCGATCATTTTTTCTTTTTCGTTATTCCAATCCTTTGAGTCTGAATGAATAAACTTTGTGAAGGCGGTTTGTCCAAGCAGCCCCTTCGAGCCTGACCTAGACATATGTTCGACTAGCGCATCCATTTTATCGACGATGAACCAAGCTGTATCCTCTATCGATAGCAGCTTCACCTCGAAGATGATGCGCTGCAGATAGTCCTTCAGGATCGCGCGGTAAATAAAAATCAGATCCCATAAAAACGGTTCGATTCTCTCCCCATAAACTTCAAGCAGCCAATATCTATGCCACTCCATCATACGGGCGCGGACATGATTCCGTAGTGAACGGAAAGTTGCGTATTGCGTAATAGGAAGATCTATGAAGTCAACCATAATGTGACTGTATTCAATAAAATACTGAAAGCGAAATACGATTTGATTGACGAGCCGCTCCTTGGGAGTGCCCGTCCCGGTTTGTTTCAGGTGCTCGGCCCGGTCAAAATAAACCGTTTGGCACTCGTCGAAAACCGCGCACAATAAGTCCTCTTTGGACGGAAAATATTTGTACACCGAGCCCTTTGCAATGGAACAGTCCTGAGCAATTTCCTGGATTGAGGTCCCCAGAAACCCTTTTTCTTTAAACATCTTAGAAGCCGAACGAATAATATCCTGTTTGGTTACACTCATCCTCATGTATCCCCCGCTTGACAACTTTAAACTCATAGTACAAAATTATGAACATAGAGTCAATTGACCTGTATTTCAAAATATTAAACTTTAGGTCAAAGCGGGAGCAAACTCGATTTCTTAGTAGGAGTGTGATTGATCTTGGAAGAACTTTTGTTTCAATTTCCTAAGACGGCATTAATCGTAATCGACTTGCAAAATTGGCTTGGAACCCAGTATGCCCCTTACTCGGCAGAGCAAGTCGTCACCCGCGCCGCCACTATGGTTCAAGCATTTCGTGAGGCAGGCGCATTTGTTGGGCTTGTTCGCGTATCCACGAAAGACTTTAAAGATATGCCTCGTCCGTTGCTGGATCAGGCCCCTCCAACCCTCAATCTGGTGCCTGGATGGGATGAAATTGTGCCCGAGATCGGAGTCACTGACACCGATCATTTAATTACCAAGCGCCAATGGGGAGCATTTTACGGAACGGACTTGGATCTGCAGTTGCGCCGGCGCGGCATCACGACAATCGTGCTTTGCGGCATTGCTTCTGGTATCGGCGTAGATACCACTGCGCGTGAAGCCTTCGCCCATGGGTATCAGGTTGTTTTTGCAGCAGATGCCATGACCGGCTTCAGCGTGGAGGAACATGAACACGTAATTAAGGCCATCTTCCCGCGTATTGGCAGAATCCGCTCTACCGAAGACATTCTTGCTTGCGCCGCGCTTCAATCTTAATCCGAGCATCTATATAATTGGAGCGGTAAAAATCTATTAAGAAAGGCTGCGACAGGCAACTTACTCCTAACCTGTCACAGCCCTCTCACCCATGTAGGGCGTAGTTTTTCTACTTTTCATCACCTAATTTCGTCCTACTTAAGGTTAGTTCACCGTAACACCCTTATAGCGAAATCGAAAGGGACTCAATCGGATGCCTTTTGCTTACCAAAAGGTAGGAGCAGGTGGTTCGGCTATTTTCATACGGAGTAAACTATAAGGCTTCTGCCGCAAGTCCTTTCCATAATGAAATCTTGGCTGCCGGTGTAATTGGTTTACGATGAAATATAAGCATTGATCTGGACCAATCGAAAAAGTGTCCGGCCATAAAATTCTCGGATCATGTGCGATGGTTTCGATTATTCCATTCGGCGATATCTTTCGAATACTATTGTTTTCATAGTCTCCAGCGTAAACATTTCCCTTTGCATCGGTGATCATTCCATCTGAAGCGCCTTTTTCTCCCCAATACTTCACGTAATACTGTAAATTCATATCTGGTATCGTTCGGTCTCTTAGAGCTTCCGTTGAAATCGAGTACAGTTGACGACTGGAGAGAGGACAAAAATACAATATCTTGCCGTCCGGGGAAATCGCTATACCATCGGATGCCAATCTAAAGGGTGAAGTAGATCCGTCATTGTTTCGATTCATCAGGATTTTACCTTCAACTTTCGGCAGGAAAGAGAGATCAGGCGAAGTTGAATTTGCCCCATTTAACCGTCTCCAGGCATAACCGGTGTCTAAATCAACGACAATAATCGCTCCTGGTCCTCGGGATGACGAATCCGTTATATAAGCATAACCTGCTTTACCAACACGAAAATCAACTCGGACATCATTCAGATAAGTGGTTGGCAGGACAACATCTTCCGTAAATGTATATACCCTTCTTATGGTATTGGAATTTAAATCAACAGCGACTAACTTCGCCCCCCCTTTGATGGGCTCTGAGAAATTAGGAGCACCTGTATCCAATATCCAAAGCGTACCCTTTCCATCAGCAAACACACTTTGGACACTAATGAGGGACGTTGTGATATTCGATGGGCTTACTACATTAGCGTCTAGACTAGGATAAGGCTGTAATGTATCGTAAACGATTTCAGCTACCGTAAATTTAACATCGTCTCCCCATTTCGGGAAGCAAATGAAAATACGCCCAGTTTCAGAAACAGCAACGCCTGTAGGCATGGCTCCGCAAAATAAAAAAACCGCCTCAAACTTACCGAAATACTGTTCACTAGGTAATATCACTGGTATAAAATCCTCCTCAATAGGTTCGAACTGCTATCACCTATTTATATGACTCCATGTGGTTCAATTGCCTGCATAATAAAAAAATTAACGGACCTTAGAAAGCAGAAAAGCCTTCAAAACCACAATTAAAGTGGATTTAAAGGCTCCTTTTTGATAAGGCAAAAGCTTAATTCACGTGTAACCGAAAAGAAGGACTATCCTCTCCATGCCTATCAGCTGTAAAACCGTTTTATTGCTGGTCCGGCAGACGTAATGCATTTGCTGAAGTTTGCGCTTGATCCAAGAACTCTTCCGCCCGGGTCAATTGCTGCCGGGCTGCCTCCAAAGCTTGTGCATTTGTTGCCGCATTCGATTCACTTATTGTGTTTATCGCCTGATTTAAAGCATTTTGTACCTCAGAAACCGCGTTAGATGCATGCTGCTCCAGCGTATTACCGCTCGAGTTGAGTGTGCCTTCTGCCGGTTTTTTTGCATTTTTGGTGGCTAGATCAATTTTGTTTTTATTGGGCAAGGTGGGTCCTCCATTCTTGAACATCCATCAATAACTTATACAGAAAAAGTATGCGTTAAGATTTTGTATATATGCTTACGCCCAGATGGGAATATACGGCTCCGGAAATTCGGGTTCTTTAGAATAAGACCCGGTGAAGCCGGAAAATTTAACGTTAATGAAAAAGGAGGGAATGACTTCTCAATGAATCCGCAGACGCTCGCACCGCACGAATCGATGGAACTCCATGAAGCATTAAACTTTAAAACACTCTGCCTGGCTAAGTCAAAACTTATGCAAGGTTTGGTCTTTGACCAAGAGCTAAAAGCGTTAATGCAGAAGGACGTAATTCAATCCACACAACAGATTGCCGAGCTGCAAGCAATTTACGCACGAGCTCCTTTCCAAGCGCCTGTTCCGAATAGCCCCACACCTATAACACATTAAAGGGGAATGCAAATGAACACTGATTATCTAGACCCGATTAATTCATTAAATATGCCGGAAATGGCAGATATGACTTTTGCAATGGACTTCCTTCTTCGTGCCAAGGAGGGTGTGCGAAATTTGTCCGTCGCCCTGACGGAAACGGCTTCTCCCGATGTAAGAGCAATGTTGCGCAACCATCTTATGCAGGGGATTGCACTGCACCAAGAAATCACGGATCTGATGATCCGCAAAAAATGGTTCCATCCTTATGAGCTGAACGAGCAGTACCAACTCGATCAGCTTTCCGCGAAAAACACAGTGATGATCGGACAGATGAATTTGTTTCCGGATGATACGTCGCGTAAAGGGATGTTTGATCGAACCCCAGATGAACATAACGGAGGACATAATGCATGAAGGCGGTAACGTATCAAGGGATTAAAAATGTGGTAGTCAAAGAGGTACCGGATCCGAAGATTGAGAAGCCGGACGATATGATCGTAAAAATCACCAGTACCGCCATATGTGGTTCTGACCTTCACCTTATTCACGGGATGATCCCTAACCTTCAGGAGAATTATGTCATAGGGCATGAACCGATGGGGATCGTAGAAGAAGTAGGCCCCGGCGTGACAAAGCTAAAGAAAGGCGACCGTGTGATCATTCCCTTCAACATCGCTTGCGGGGAATGCTTTTATTGCAAAAATCAGCTGGAAAGCCAATGTGACAAGTCAAACGAACACGGGGATATGGGCGCCTTTTTCGGCTACTCGGGAACGACCGGCGGATACCCTGGCGGACAAGCCGAATATTTACGGGTTCCTTTTGCTAATTTCACCCATTTCAAGATTCCCGAAAACTGCGAACAACCGGACGAAAAGCTAAGCTTAATCGCCGATGCCATGACGACGGCATTCTGGAGCGTAGATAACGCCGGAGTAAAGAATGGAGATACAGTCATCGTACTCGGCTGCGGCCCGGTTGGTCTTCTGGCCCAGAAATTCTGCTGGCTGAAAGGAGCAAAACGCGTCATCGCCGTCGACTATGTCGATTACCGCTTACAGCATGCAAAGCGAACGAACAATGTGGAAATCGTAAACTTTGAAAAGGATAGCAACATTGGCAACAAACTCAAGGAAATGACCAAAGGCGGCGCCGATGTCGTGATTGATGCGGTAGGAATGGATGGCAAGATGAGTGATCTCGAATTTCTTGCCAGCGGTTTGAAACTGCAAGGCGGCACTATGAGCGCATTTATCATTGCGTCTCAGGCTGTCCGCAAAGGCGGAACCATTCAAGTAACCGGGGTATACGGCGGACGCTATAACGGATTCCCGCTCGGTGACATCATGCAGCGCAATGTGAATATTCGTTCCGGACAAGCTCCGGTCATTCATTATATGCCGTATATGTACGAGTTGGTTACATCGGGGAAAGTGGACCCTGGGGACATCGTTACGCATGTCATTCCGCTCAGCGAGGCGAAACGCGGTTATGAAGCGTTCGATACGAAAACGGATCAGTGCATTAAAGTTGTCTTAAAGCCCTGAATTTAAGTGAATAAATGGGAGGAAACTTCAAATGAATTCCAATTACGCCTTGCATGAGATGCTAGAAGTTCATGAAATGGCCGCGTTCAAGACCGTTTGTATGACCAAATCGAAAACTATGCAAGCGTTGGTAACCGACCCGGAGCTCAAACAAATTCTGCAGCAAGACGTACAATTATCACAGCAGCAGCTTCAGGAGCTCGGTGGAGTGCTGTCTAAAGTAACCTCATAGGAGAGAATAAAACATGAATACAATACTTGAACACCTCTTAGGAGTTAATACGCTGACCGACGACGTGATCGCAATGGATTTTTTGATGAATGCCAAGAGCGGAGTCAGAAACTGCGCCATGGCCGTTACGGAATGTGCCACCCCTGAAATTAAGCAAATTTTGATGAAACAGCTCAACGAGGCTATAGACTCCCATGAAAAAATAACAAACTACATGATGCAGCGGGGCCTATACCATCCCTACCATGTTCCAGAGCAAGTTCAGCTCGATCTGAAAAATATTCAGACCGCTATGAGCATTTTGTCCTGACACAGCTCTTTCACCTTAACCTCTCAACCGGCAAGAAAAGCCTGTCCCGCTTTTATTGGGGACAGGCTTTTTCGGCTTATTTAACCCACTCTGTCATATTCCTTTTTAGCTAGAAGCAGTCCTCCGGTTATACCTGTGTCGTCGCCTAATGCAGGTAAACTTACATACTTATCTATCGGCGGGATTTCCACATAGTTGGCGATACGTTCGACCAGCTCTTTCTTCACCTTTGAGAGAAGCTGCCCGCTTTTCATAACACCGCCGCCTAAAATAATGATGTCAGGGCTTAATACGACGGTATAGGCATATAGAGCCTGGGCCAAATAATGAGCCAAAAAGCTCCATACTTCATGATTCGGATCGATTTCATTCCCTTTTTGCTGTAATCTTGCTTCAATCGTTGGTCCTGCCGCCATCCCTTCCAAACAGTTATGGTGAAATGGACATAACCCCTGAAACCCGTCCTCCGGGTGAGACTCGACCTTGATGTGCCCCATTTCAGGATGGCTGAATCCCTCCAGAATCTTCCCGTCGACGACTGCACCGCCGCCGATTCCTGTGCCAACGGTCAAATAAAGAACGCTTTTTAGTCCTGCGCCTGCTCCTTTCGCCGCTTCGCTTAGAGCCGCTGCATTGACATCGGTTGACCATCCGATAGGAATGTTATACCGGCTTTTCATTGCGCCAACAAAATTATAATGAGCCCATGACCGTTTTGGTGTATTTTTAATATAGCCGTAAGTTGGGGAATTCGGGTTGACATCAATGGGGCCAAAGGAACCGATCCCGATTGCCTTTAGATGATAGGAATCAAAAAATTCGAATACTTGATTCATCGTTTCATCCGGTGTTGTCGTAGGAAACGTCACTCTTTTGACGATTTGACCGACCTCATCCCCCACGGCGCAGACAAACTTTGTTCCCCCTGCTTCGATCGAACCAAACAATATAACCCGCTCCTTGTGTTACGTACTATTTTAGTATAGTTGCAAGACCTTGCTTGGAATCGATATTTTTCTCCATCGTATCCGCTTGTGCTTCCCAATTGCCGAATTGCCCATAAGCCGAATAAATCGTTGACCCCGTGGGTAGTTCGGGATGCTCGTTTTCACCATTCGTGCCCCAGTTGACCCATCCGGAATCATTACGCTGCACGATTTGGTAGCGGGACACTACATTGCTCGTATACCATACCATGGCATAACCAGTCTCTTCATTTAACTCGGCTGTTTTATTAGCGCTCATCGGAAAGATAGTTTGTTCCGGAGCGCTGTTTACATCAACCAATCGGTCGAACAATACCTTCTCATTTCTTTCACTTTGATGTACTTGTGCGTGAGACTCCGGAATAATGGTAGAGATATGGTGTTTGATCTCCTCCGCACTCAAAATTCCTTCTTTTACACAGAACAGCCTCCAGAAATAATCCCAGGAAACTTTATTAATATCCTCTCCGATATTATCCTTATATTTTTTAATGTTCGGATTATTTTGTTCGTCGGCATGCTCCAGCAGCTCATGAACGCCCTCAGATAAAATATTAGCGTATAAATCGCCTTCTCTGTAATAAGTTCCGCCATAGGAAGCAAAGGACGTAAAGACCCGATCTCCCTTGCCGCTCTCAAATTCATCGCCTACCGTAATTTTGTTTATGACAGGAATACCGTCTACCGTGGTTGAAAAATCGTCTACCTCATATTTTCTTCTAAACCATGGAGAATTGTAGAAGAACTCCCACGTAATCGCAAATTTTTTCCCCTTCAGATTCTCATCGAGCCCATCCGGCACGATGCCTTTAAACAGATATCTGCAATACAACGGGCCTTCCTCTTCAACGATACAGTCTACCGTAGTATGCTCAGGGGGATTGATCAGCCCATTTTTTGGTGTGAAGAACGGTCCATAGAATCCGCCAATCGCATTGGAATAGTCCTTAATCAGATTTTTTCCTTCCGCTTTGGCTTCAAAATATCGGATCCCCCATTTGCCGTAAGAGGTTCCGTCCGCAGTCCCGGAGCAAAGCTCCAAAATGTAGTAACCGGTGTCTAATCTTCTAAACCCGTCGTCTTGGGTGACTTCCAGCTTCTCGATGCCTTTAAACGCCTTCTCAACCGCAGCAGGCTGTTCATCCGCATACAGCCAGTAAGAGGTAACCAACTTGTCCATATCCACTACATATACAATCGAAGCTTCTTGAATGTAGTCCCCTTCCGCCCTAACATCAATTAACTGAAAAGGAATGGCATTATCTGCATCGTCATATAAGACAAGGCTATCCTTATGAACGCGGTCATCCGTAAAATTCAATTTCGTGATGACAGGTTCCCGTTTCCTTGGCAGATGATCCGGGTTATTCAGCATAATCTGATATTTATATTTGAAGTTTTGCTTGTTGTTGTCCACAGATAAACCTCTTTTCATTTTGTATTCAATCTCTGGGTGGATTCGTCTTACTGTTTAGCGGCTTTAAAAGAAAAGCTTAGTTTTTTTCCTTTTTGTGCATCAACCAAAATGGCAATCAGAATAATTAAGCCTTTGACAACGAGCTGCCAGAAAGAGCTTACTCCCAGCAGGTTTAGACCATTACTGATCACACCAATTACCATGGCGCCAAAAATCGTTCCGCTAATTCTGCCTCGGCCGCCAGCCATGGAAACTCCGCCTAATACACAGGCCGCAATAGCATCCATTTCATATCCAGCCCCAACAGAAGGCTGGCCGGAGTACATTCTTGCAGAGAGGACGATTCCAGCAAAGGCTGCAAGCAAACCGGTAATCGTATAGACACCTATCTCCACTTTTTTAATAGGTACGCCGGAAAGACGTGCAGCTTCTCTATTCCCGCCGATCGCGTAAATATAGGTTCCGAATTTTGTCTTCATTAATAAGGTAGAAAAGATAAACACTAAGATAAACATATACAGGACCGGCAGCGGAAGAAAGCCAAAGAGCTGTCCTGTTCCAATCGAGGTATAGGCTGCATCTCTAATCCTTACGGATTGACCGCCGCTGTATAAATACGCAACCCCCTGCGCGATATTCATTGTAGCTAATGTAACTATGAAAGCAGGCAGCTTAAATTGGGTTACTATACACCCGTTAACGAATCCGATAGCCGCACCGATTACTAGGCCGATTAAGATGGCCAGATAAACAGGCAATCCTGTTGTAACAATTAACCCTACCGTTAAGGTTCCCGACAATGCAACGATGGCCCCGACGGAAAGATCAATCCCTGAAAGAATAATCACCAATGTCATTCCGAGAGCCAAAAAGACGTTAATCGAGATCTGTCTCAAAACAGCGATTAAATTGTCCTGGGTTAAAAACACCGACGAAGTTAATGATAACGTGATAAACAAAAGCAATAATACAGTAATAATCCCAATATTCCCTCTAATCACCGACATGATGGGGTTGTTTACTCTCTCCGTTTTTTGAGTCATGCTATATTATCCTCCTGTTGCATAGCGCATAATATTTTCTTGAGTTAGTTCGGACTGGGCTAACTGAGCGGTTAATTTTCCTTCTCGCATGACACAAACAGAATCACACATATTGATGATTTCAGGAAGCTCAGAGGAGACCAAAATAATAGCCAGCCCCTGTTTAGCAAGCTCGTTGATAATGGAATAAATTTCGGATTTTGCGCCTACGTCAACGCCCCTTGTCGGCTCATCAAGAATTAAGAGCTTCGGATTGGTAGCTAACCATTTAGCTAATACCACCTTTTGCTGATTTCCTCCGGATAAACTGGACACTTCCGCATCAGGCGAAGCCGTTTTTATGTTTAAACTCTTTATATAAGCGCTGATTAATGCGCTTCTTTTTTCCTCACTAACAATCAGTTTATTTTTCATAAGGTGTTTCAGCTCGGACAGCGTCATATTAAAACCAACGGAATTCATTAGTACAAGGCCTTGATCCTTGCGATCCTCCGGAACCAGTGCAATCCCTTTTTCAATGGCATCACTGCAGCTTTTAATTTTCAGCTCTTCCCCGTTCAGAAAAACAGATCCGTGATCATAACCATAAGCGCCAAATATAGCAAGCATGAGCTCGCTTCTTCCCGCACCCATCAGACCGGAGAAGCCAAGAATTTCACCTTTGTGTACGGAAAAACTAATATCTTCAAAAATATTCTGTTTTGACAAATGGTCGACTTTCAACACGACCTCATCTTGCCGGGAATAGGTCCTTGTATAAAAGTTTTTTAACTCTCTGCCAACCATCATCGCCACGAGTTCATCAGGGCTGCTGTTTTTTGTAGTCACGGTTCCAACATAGGTCCCGTCTCTAATGATGGTAATTCGATCGGTTATGGTAAACAATTCTTCAAACTTATGCGAAATGTAAATCATACTCACGCCATTTTGTCTTAACCGTTCCATCGTTACAAAGAGGTGTTTGACCTCTTCATCCGATAATGAGGACGTAGGTTCATCCATTACTAAAATTTTTACATTAAAAGAAATCGCCTTTACGATTTCTACTAGCTGCTGGTGAGCTACCGACAACTCGCCGACTAACGTGTTCACATCAAGGTTTAGTCCCAATTCCTTCACCATTTCTTGGGCCTCAGCATTCATTTGCTTTCTATCGACCAATCCCAACTTCGTCACAGGCTCTCTTCCCAAAAAAATGTTCTCTGCAACGCTCAGATAAGGTACAAGAACGATTTCCTGGTGAATGACGCCAATACCATGGGCTTGGGCATCGTGAACGCCCTTGATCTGCACCGCTTCTCCATTGATTACAATTTCGCCGCGATCGGGTTGATGAATCCCGCCCAAAACTTTGATTAATGTGGATTTACCCGCACCATTTTCGCCTAGCAAAGCGTGAATTTCTCCTGATTTAAGCTCGAAGTCGATTCCGTTCAAAGCATGTGTTTGTCCAAAGCTTTTAGCAATCGAATGCATTTCCAGGACGTTTTCAACCAATGAGGTTCACCTCCGAAAGTAAAAAAAATGTAGAATGCAAGATAAACCTGAATTCTACAAGAATAAAACTATAAGAATTTAAAGGCCTTATCCTTAAATTACTGCCACTCGCCAGCTGTTTCTTCAGCCATTTCTTTGGTTACTACGTGGGAAGGCAGCAGCATTTCTTTCTCAATTTCTTTTCCGTCTATCAAATCAAGAGCAGCCTGGAAAGATTTTTCGGCGATTTGAATAGGTACCTGAGCCGCTACCGATTTAAGGGATCCATCCACTATCGCAGCTTTTCCGTCTGGTGATGCATCAATGGAGTACACGCCAATGTTTTTACCGCTTGCTTCTACAGCTGCAGCTGCACCCAGTGCGGAAGGGTCATTGATGGCAAAAATGGCCGCTAAATTAGGGTTGGCTTGAATAATGTCTTCGGCGATGGGCAGCGAAGCATCCAATGCGGCTTTACCGTCTTGCTGTGCCACAATATTAAATTTGGATTTACTATCCCCTAAGCCTTCCATGAAGCCGGCGACACGTTGAACACAGCTTTCATTGGATGGGAAGTCCAGAATCGCAATTTCTCCGCCGTCTGGAAAGTCCTTTACCATTTGCTCTCCCATCAATTTACCTGCCATAAAAGCATCGGTAGCGATTACACTCTTAACTAATTCCTGGTCGTCTTTGATTACCGCGGTATCTACGTTAAATACCGGAATATTTTTATCATTTAACTGTTCTAATCCCTGGCGGATTCCTGCAGAGTCAACTGGAATGACGAACACCGCATCAAACCCTTGGTTTGCAGCGTCAGACATTTGATTCATTTGTTTGTTCAAATCATAATCCGGATCCAACATGGTGAATTCCACGCCTTTTTCTTTAGCCAGTCTTTCGTAGGTTTTTGTCATCGCTGTCTGGAACGTATTATTTTGCGTGTTTGGCAGGAAAGCAAAGCTTAATTTACCGTCTCCTTTTGAGGCATTGCTGGCATTGCTGGCATTTCCGGTATTTGTTCCGTTGTTAGCGCTGCCACATGCGGTAAGACTTAATGCCAAAACTGTCACTGAAAGTGCTTTTAGAAAATTTTTCACTCTTATAGCCCCCTATAATTTAAATATGTTTCTTTTTTAGCTAAGAACCGTTTGTAAAGCAGCTTCTTCACGTAACAATGAAAACAGGAATCTGTATTGAACCGCTTTCATGCTAGTGATTACGTAAAATATAGCACATCAACGTTTTTTAAGTCAACGCTTTCAATAAAATTTTAAAGAAACATTGTTTTCTCTCCTTTTTTTACGTAAATTTAT
This sequence comes from Paenibacillus nanchangensis, assembly GCF_046543445.1. Lineage (NCBI taxonomy): Bacteria > Bacillati > Bacillota > Bacilli > Caryophanales > Paenibacillaceae > Paenibacillus > Paenibacillus nanchangensis. The sequence goes on along the minus strand of NZ_JBHOFD010000007.1, from coordinate 91,466 downwards.
TCAGAATAATGTTCTCTATCTCTGGCGGAGCTGGCTCAAGCGTTATATCTTTCCATGCTTTCAATAAGTTTTTCGACTCCACCATATACGGTTGTACGCCGATATATTTATAATTATCTTGCCCCAACAAAGCTTTTGCAGTCGCTAAACCCACCGCAATCCCTTGCTGATAAGGCCTTTGTGTAGAAAGTCCCTTCACCATTTCTTCTTTAGCTAAATAAGTTGCAATTTCAATCTCCAAATCAAAGGTGAAGATGGATACATCTTCTCTTTTTAATTCCTTTAGCGCTTTAATTGCTTCAAGTGCCGGTCTATCCCAGGATATATACAGCCCTTTAATTTCAGGATTGGCCTTCAGCATTTCTTTGCATATTTCATAAGTATTTTCGATTTTATAAAAATACTGTTCATTCACAATCTCAATGTTTTTGAAATTCGTTGTAATGACCTCTTTCGCCACAGCATCACGCAAATGCGTTCCATAAAACGGAGCGCCGTGACCAATAAAACCGATTTTGACGTCTTTCTCATTCTTAAAGTAGTTCCCCAAAAGCAAAGCTGCATTTTGGCCGTTTTCCCGTTCATTAACCGAAACACAAGATGCATACTGGTCTTTGTTCATTCCTTCGGGAATATTACTCATAAAAATGAGTTTAACCTGTTCCGAAATACTTTGGAATTTCTTTGCCGTGACTTCATCATCGACAGGTATAGCGATGATCGCATCCGGCTGTTGAAGCCTTAAGCCTTCCAACTGGTTAACTTGCAGGATAGGATCGAAGTGTGCATTGGTAATGGCAAGAATGGAAATCCCATATTTGTCCAGGGTGTTGCGGATTCCATTCTCATACAGTCTCGCCCATGCCGTACCCCCATAGTGAAAGGAAATCGCAACCTTATAATTCCCCGCCTTTAATTGGTCCGCCTCTGCTTTAGAAATCGTCAATTCTTCTGGGGAAACCGTTTTTTCTCCGAATGGTCCCTTACCGATAACTTGAGTCGACCGTTGTATAGAGAGCTCCATGGGAATCTTAATTTGTTCAGCCTCTTGGGAAAGGTTCTCCATCTGTTCAAGCAAAAGCTTGACCTCTTGAATTCCTATTTCCTTTGTATCATGCTTAAGCATGGTTAACGGAGGGGTCACAATTTCAGACCACTCTTCATCGCCGAATCCAATAACCGACACATCTGTCGGACAATCCAGGCCTAATTTGTTCAACACCTTTAACAGATTTAACGTCATTCGATTACCGCTTGCAATAAAAGCTGTCGGTTTAATGCGGACCCATACGTCTTTAACCTTTTTTTCGATATCCTCATAACTATTGTTGTCTGCGTCTAACACCAATTCGCCTCTAAATGGCAGCTTGTACGAATTCAAGGCGCCCTGGTAGCCTTCGATCTTGCTCTCCGACGAGGAGAACCGGCCTCTCTCAATAATTAAAGCGATCTCTTCATGTCCGGATCTCAACAAATGCATAGCCGCTTGATAAATTCCGCCTTCCCCATCGGAAAGTACAGAACCAGCCTCGATACTTTTAACCGTTCTGTCTAAAAAGACAAAAGGAATACGATGCTGCACTAATTTATCAAACTGCTTGCCATCCGTACTTACAGGGACAATAATGGCCCCGGCAATCCGCTTATTAAAAACGATATTTGTAATGATATCTTTTTCCTGAGCGACCTTGTCATGATGAAAATGAACAACCGGGTTATACCCTTTTTCTATTAAATACTCAGAAATCGTGGAAACCAATTTCGCATACAAAGTACCGCATAAGTCAGGAACGACGATTGCAATTTCGGAGCTTTTGCCGATTTTCAGCTTGCTGCTTGTTTTTTTCAGCTTTTTATCATAGCCGGTCCTTTTAATGATCTCCTCTACTTTTTCTACAAGCTCCGGACTTACATACCTTGATTTATTAATTACGTGGGAAACCGTGGCAATCGAAACCCCAGCTTCTTTAGCGATCTCGTTGATCGTAACCATCACATCACAACTCCCAATTTTTTTACGTAAATTTTTAAAAATTGTATCACCTTTCTAGAATGGGGTCAACGAACTGTGGCTTTGAAAGGGCCTATATTTTTAAGCTAAATCCATCAATCGCCCAAGTTTACGTAAATAGTTGTCTTTTGCGGTAGTTCGTTCTTCAGCAAAAAGCCCCTCCGGATTACGGAGAGGCTTCCTGTGGATGAGTCTGATAGACGTTCTTTGATTATATAGGTGATTTCCACATTTTGAATTAGTTGATTAATACTTTTGGCTCCTCATTTGCAGGCCCTACAATCGTGTTTTCGCTGAAAGTGAGATACTGGCCATACTTCTCTACGATAAAGTCGTTAAACGATCCGTCCGTATTCACTGTGGCAGTGACTGTAGGCGCTCCCTTTTTAGTAAACGTCATTTCGTCCTTGTCCCATGCATTGGTTCCTCTTGCTCCCTTATATCCCTTCAAGTCAAAATCGATCATCATTTTCGCATCTTTCACTGCGTTCTTCATTAAGGTATCTAACGTCAGTTGCTTGCTCGTTGCACCCTTTGCTTTCTCTTGCTGATGTACGCTTGCCTGAAGTAGCTGCAGTGTTTGTTCTTCAATGGCAAAGCTCGCATTCACAGAATTTGATTTATACCTGTATCGATACACATCCGGCTTGCCCTCACGGATAAATACACGATCAAGCTTAGCCCCTGTCTTGACCTTTCCATTGGTAAGCTTGGATATTACCTGGGCAGCCTTTTTCTGCACACTTGCCGGAGCCGCATCAGGAGCATAATTCACACCATACGCCTGCTCGCTTTCTTTCATATACACTTGTTTGTTCTGCTTGGCATTCGCTGAGATCGTACCCACACTATAGATGGACTCGGAGATGTTCACATATTTCGGGTTTTCCGCCGGGAACAATGCCTTCCACGCTTTCTCCAGTTTTGCTTGATATTTCCCGCCGTTTAGATCTTCATAATTGATATTAATCCCGATATTTTCGAGCTTTCCGCTTTTCTGATAAGAAATAATATCGTACTTGAAATTCTCCCGTTTAAAATTCACTACATCCTTCATCGCCGTTCCCGGAATTAACGTATACGTATTGCCTGTCAGCTCTTTAAGTTTATCCTGAGCCTGCTGCATCAGCTTCTGATCACTCTTAACCCCCTGTGAAGCATTTGTATTTACCTTGTTAGATGCATTTGCTTGAACATATGCTTGGCATCCCAGCAGACTTCCTGATAATAAGGCAACGCCGAGAATCGGGACAATTATTTTTCTGTTCATCTTAATGAACTCCTTCCTTTTCAATTAACAGTTTGGGTTCTTCATTTGGGGAGCCAACAATGGTCATTCCGTAAAAATCGATGATCTGATCATACTTTTCAATCGTAAAGCTGGTGAACGAACCGTCTGCCTCATATTTGGCAGTCACTGAAGGGGCACCGTCTTTGGTGAATGTCATGTGATCCGCATCCCATGCATTTGTTCCTTGTGCTCCCTTATAGCCCTTCAGGTCAAAATTTAGCATCGTTTTAGCGTCGCTCACTGCATTTTTCATTAAAGTGTCCAGCGTCAGCTTCTTCATCTTTGCCTCTTTTGTTTCTTCTCTCTTCTGGAAATCTTCATAATTGTCTACACCTTGTCCATCCGTTTGACTTACATCTGCCTGGATCAGCTCCAGCGTTTGATCTTCAATGGCAAAGCTGACCTTCACCGTTTTGGATTGATACTTATATTGATACACATCAGGCTTGCCCTCACGGACATACACACGATCAAGCTTAGCTCCCGTCTTGACCTTTCCATTGGTAAGCTTGGATATTACCTGGGCAGCCGTCTTCTCCACGTTTGCCGGGACATCGTCAGGAGCATAATTCACGCCATACACGCCGCCATTCTCTTGCATGTAAATTTGCTTGTTTTGCATAGCATTTGATGAGATTGTACCCACATAGTAGATGGACTCCGAGATATTCACATACTTCGGTTCTTCCCCTGGGAACAAAGCTGCCCACGTTTCCTTCAGTTTGGTTTGATATTTCCCGCCGTTCAAATCTTCATAATTGATGTTAATTCCGATATTTTCGGGCTTTCCATTTTTATATGAAATGATATCGTACTTGAAGTTCTCCCGTTTAAAACTCATTACATCCTTCATCGCCGTTCCCGGAATTAACGTATACGTATTTCCTGTCAGCTCTTTAAGCTTATCCTGAGCCTGCTGCATCAGCTTTTGATTCTCATCCAGCTTAATCTCCTGTGATATACTCTTATTTACGTTGTTAGACGCACTAGCCTGCACCAGTGTCTGGTATCCCAGCAGGCTCCCTGATAGCAGGGTTACTCCGAGAATAGGAAGAATCACTTTTTTGTTCATTGGTATAAACTCCTTTGTTTTTTATTTTGTTTTGTGATAAATCTATAGACAATCAGTTGCCACCACCTCCTCTCACTGCCTTGGACCGGACAGCCCTTAATTTAATCCGTTTCTTGTTCTGATAAATCCCGTAACTTGATTTCAACGCCATAGATCGTCCCTTGAGAGGTAAACAGCGCAGTAACGGCTGGAGCACCCGCTTTCGTGAAGGTTAGTGTATCAAACCGTGATTCCAGTCTGGAGACGGTATAATCAGCCAAGTCCAATTTCATCCAGGATTGAGCCTGTTTCACTGCTTCCTTATGAAGCGTGTCCCGCTCAATTGCTTTCGTTTTCTCAACGAGGTCATCATATTTCTTCTTGTCATCCAATTTATCCAAATGATCCGATAACGGAAAAGCTACTACCCTTGTGATCTGATTGGTCTCTTTTTGTACATCAATGAGGATAGAACCCTTGTTTGTTTCATACACGAACTCATACACCGGGTTTTGATTGGGTCTTAAGATCATTTGACTAACTGACCTTTTACCTTGTTTAAACTCCCCGACTTTATGAAAAGCTTGATCCGCTGCAGCTTTGGCAGCACCTGGAACCTGGTTCTCTCCAATCGTTTGTTTCGCATAAAACCAGCGGCCTTGGTCAAATTCGATGGATCTGTTCTCGTTTCGCGCCTCGATGTGATAGGTATCCGCCTTATATTCGTACACAATCACTTCACGAATTCCTTCCCCCTGGGGAAAAATCTCTGTCCAAGCCCTTTGCAGCTGGCTCTTAAACTCCTGGTCCTCAATATCATCAAAGCGGATCATCCCCGTATGAAAAGACTTATGCCCGTCCAACCCCCGTTGATAAATTGTCTCTACCTTCTCATTGGGATTTGTTTTTATTTCTTTGGCAAAAGGGTTGATATATTCAAGCAACGATAGCCGCTCTATGGCTTGAGCCATGACAGGAGTCATAAATACACAGAATGCAAGCAATGACGCTGCGATAACTCCCGCTCTTCTGGTGAAGACCGGCTTTTGCGCGGGCACGCTTCGGGATTCAAGCTTGTCTACAATCTGCTGACTCATGCTGTACTCTGGCGTCTCCGTATCCCGAATCATTTGCTCCACCTGATGTATACTGACGGTTTTAGATGGATTTGGTGATCGACGCATTTACTGTTCCTCCTTCCTTAGCTTCCTTAGCCTGCAGTTTTTTGCGAAGGCGTTCGTACTTTTTGCGCACCGTTGCCGGTTTCATATTCAACATTTCGCTAATCTCGTTAAAGTCATACCGGTGAAGCGCCCGGAGAACTAATATATGCCTCTCTTCAGTGGTCAGTAAATCCAGAAACTCCTTCAGTGTCGTTTGACTGTCTACTTTCTCCATCGGGGTCTCAGGCTGATCATATTTGTAACGATCTATGAAACGAAACCACCTTTTTTTGCTCCGGATCTGATTCAGACTGTAATGGTAGGCAAATTTGTACAGCCATGCCGAAAAAGACATATTTGGACGATACTTATGTATCTGTTGATACACTCTAATAAATATTTCCTGCACCGCGTCCTCGGCTTCTTCCTTGCTTTTGAGCATATGGTAACAATAGATATACATTGGTTTTTCAAAGTTTCTTATAAGTGACGCGAAAGCTTCCTTATCACCAAGCTTAGTTCTTTGAATCAGCATCTCAAGCTCTTCTGAGTTTGATGGATACTCACTGTGCTGTCTATCCAAAAACCATCCCCCCCTCCTGGCTACACTCTTAATACACCAATGCAGCTCATTTTGTGACAGCAGCATCAAAAAATAATACTTGGTAACATCATCGAGCCTTGAAATGATGAAAAAGAAAAATTCCGATGAGGTTATGGCTATAATAAGTTTGCGTACAGACTCTAATACTCGGATTCTCCAAACATAAAAAGATCGCCGTCCTCCTGGAGGTCCAGGTTGGATAGGCGATCTTTCTTATGCGTCTCCTTTATTGAGGCTTTGCCTGGAGTCTCCAGGCCCTGTCATCGAACCCCTCATTTTGTATCGGCGTCCGGCGTTTGGATCAAAATGGTCTGCATTACACTTTCCCGAATGAGATCAATGACATCAGGTTCGGGTGGGGGAACCTTACGAATCTTGGCTGTCACGTACAGCCAAGAGGCCGTATTGGCGGAAGCCCAGACCAGATCTGCCGCAGCGGGGGCTGGCACAGCCAGTTTGCCTTCGGCAGCAACCCTCTGAACATATTGCACTAGTGCTTGGTACGACTGATCTGCCGCTTCGATATGGGCGCCTTCGAGCAGCCGCCCCATCATCGCCGCATAAATCCGGGGACGGGCTGCTGCGAAGCGGACATAGTCATCCCATCCTTGACGAAGAGCCATCTCTGGAATGGGGGACTCCACAGCTGCAATCTTGCTTTCAAACAACTGTTTGAACGCTTCCACTATAGCTGCACTCAGAAGTCCATCAGCATTGCCGAAATGGTGGTAGAGCGTGGGAGCCGTAACCTGCGCGATTGCTGTTACCGCACGCGTCGAAAATTGGGCTCCGCCCTCCTCTTCGAGTACCTTAAGTGCAGCTGCTAATATTTTGTCATATGTGTTCATACGCCCATTATAGCAGTGCTATATGTTTATGTCCATGACGAAGGTTGTTCGCCTATGACCCATAATTCCTGTATTGGTGAATTTTCAATCCTTGGCTTCTTCTTTTCCGCTTAGGCAAGCACGACTTTAACCTTGAGCTTGGCGAAAAACTTAGTTTTCTTCCTTTGGCCAACCGCCCCACAAGTTACCAAAGTGGCCGTCTGGGTCGCGAAATGTAAAACTATACCCACCCTGTGGTTTGTAGACCATTTCTCCAACTTCGGCTCCCTTCTTCTTTAACTCTTCGTACGCCTCCTGAATGTTGTCAACCTGTAGTGAGATAATCGGCTGAAGCTCCCCCCGGCTGTTCGTGAAATCCAGCTTCGGCACCTCTGGGCAGAGAATGAGACCGAGCCCGACACCCCCGACGTTAAGCCATGCCTCTTGATCGCCCTGTGTGTATTCAAACGTGAACGGAATGCCAAGTACCTCCTTGTACCACCTAATGGATACTCCTAAATCGCGAACAGGCAGTTGAACGACTGCGTAATTTTTCACCTTGACTGCCATACTAAGTCCCTCCTAGGAATCGTTTTCGCCACATATAACGAATTCTAAGCCAGATAAGAAACGGGTAACGCTAAACATTTTGGAAAAATTCGAGCAAATGTCCGTCCGGGTCCCGCATCGTGAAAGAATAACGGCCTTCCTCCCTCGATACTTTCTCTATCGTGACGCCTTGAGCAGCTAAACTCAGGTAAGCGCGGCAAATCATGCCTGCATCACCTTTCCGAAAGCCTGTCAAAAATGTCTCGAACAAGGCAGTGGTCATTTCACCACCAGTTTGCCTCGTTGGCCTTTCATTTCGAGCGATGTCCTCCCCGTTCCCGGCAGCAAGGGAGTGCAAGCGCCGACGTGCCCGTTTCAGCCCTTCCTTCACTGCCCCTTCCGTCATACCTAGTAACTCCGCCGTCTCAGCTGCACGAAAAGCGAAAGCATCAATCAGGATGACGAGCACCATCTGCCTAGGATTCAGCGTTTCGGATAGCTGCTCAAGTAACTCCCGGGCTAGCCATTCATTCATTGCAAATGGGACAGACCGGTGGTATTCCTCGTCGAAAGCCGTTTCGCCGCGCCGCTTCCGCTCTGCCCGGCAACGGTCAATCCAAGCGTTCTTCGCTATACGGAAAAGGAACGACCTGTTGATCGGCCTCTCAGGAGAAAGCGAAAACGCATGCAAGACCTTCGTTAGTACATCCTGCATCAAGTCCTCCGCATCCCAATCGTTTCCGGCAAGTGAACGGCAATAAATCTTCAATCCCGTTAAGTATGGCTCCAGTTTAGCAATTACGTCCTGCACTCTTAACTCCCCTGTTCGATCGCATCAAACAATTTTCAAATATATTTCATATTCGTGATCTAATACCAAGCCCCTTCTTTGAGGGCCGATGAAATCCCTTCACAATCAACCAGACTGCCAAGGTCATCTCGTAAACGCCTACAGGCAGGGCGACCAGCCCTTTTACTGCCGAATAAGGTCCAATAATTCCGAACATTTGCAATAAGCCAGCCATAAAAACCATAACCCCTGTGAGCATTCCGAAAATCGCTAACGGTTTAGGCACATAGCCTGTTCGATAGAGCAAATAACTATATAGACTTGTATTGATGCCTAACATGAAATTAGGACCCAACATAGCCGTCCAGCAGTAAATATCCTGCAGCAATAACCCTATAGGCTCAAGACTGGCTGCATTTGCTAAGCTGGCCGTACTATAATACGTACTAAGCCGTAACAAGCCTAATATACTTAGGATTCCGATTGCAATAAAAACAGCCTCCATAAACCGAAAACACAAATATCCCAATGCGAGGTGTTCATTCCAGAGCCGAACGTAAGGAAATAGCATGACTGAAGTACCAACAGCCGTAACCACAAGCAGGAGATCATTTAATACACCGATTAAGACCTTCGTTTCCGATCCATTTGCCACGGCCATATGCCATTGCTCTGACAAAACAGGTCCATACAAAACCACCGCTATGATTGACGACAACGCAGCTATGATATAAAAAATCCCCAGTATTCTGGCATTCCTTTTGTCTCGCATTTTTCCTCCTGAGAAATCATTTTTGCTGATACCCGTATGGTATACTTGGTACAAAACAGCCTGCAAACACTCGATAGAAGGAGTTATTATGAACCATAACGAAGTCATCGAACGTGCTTTGATCCATATCGAGGACCATTTACAACATCCCTTGACCGTGGAGTCCGTAGCCAATGCCTTCAACATGTCTAAATATTATTTTCATCGGTTATTTTCTGCTATGGTGGGCTGTACGTTAAGCCAATACATCCTATCCAGAAGATTAAATGCATCCTTAACCTTGATGCTTGATAAAAACAAGTCCCTGACCGACATTGCCTATCAGCTTAACTTCGGTACGCAAGCCTCTTTCACTCGCGCTTTCAAACGGCAATACGGTGTAGCTCCAAATTCCTTAAAAGCAGGAATCACAATCCTCTCCCCAGTACCCATACCCACAGTAGTGAATAGACCGATTAAAAACATTAACGGCGATATTGTCGCCGATTTCACCCTGACTGAGTTCGAGGGAACCCGAATCAGCGGAATCGCTTTTGAAGTGGATTTAGCCAATGATGATTATAAGGGGAAGATTCGCGCACATTCAGAAATGCTTCTAAACCAAATTGATGAAACTATAAACGGTCCCTGCTACGTCATTTATTCAAACTGTCAACCTGATTCAACCCGGTTTAAGGTTCTATTCGGGATTCCAAGCAGTATTGAAATTGATGAGCCTAATTATTTTACAGTCGATGTGCCGCAAACTTTTTGTGCAAGGTTCAACTATTGTGGTGATCTGCTTGACATTGGGGATGTACTGAAAAGTGACTATGCCCGTTTTTTAAAGATCTCCAGGCAGGAAACGGCTGAAACCGATATTGAACTTATTCAAGTTTTTGAGGACGTCCACAATTCTGATTCGGCCTATCATATATATGCACCTGTCAAAAAACTCCCTGCGGACTCTCATCTTTAGTGCCGTGGCTCAAATATCACCTTCTCTACTCCTTTCTTTTCTCGAAAATAAGATAACATACCGGTTTTCGATCTACTTTCCACATCTTGCTGTAATTTAGGGGCGAAAAAATGCACCTCTCTCGAGGTGCATAAACAAACTGTTCATCCTACTTGTGATACGGTTCACCGTATCACTCGAAACAGTGAATTTTCAATTTGCTCCTTTAGAATTTGCATGAACAATCGTTTAAAAGAGGGGGATGGGAAATCACGCCCGTGAAACTGTAGAAAGCCAATCGGTATTAGGATCCCTTCCCAGTTCATGTTGATTCTCTTTGTTTCCGGGGGTAAGGGAGTAGAGTCTAATACGACACCAACAGCTGTAGTCTTCTGGACGAAGTACGGAATCGCAGAAATATGATTAACCGAATGTAACAGAGGAGCCGCCTCATATCTCGACAAGTGCTTGGCTAACTCCAAGTGATATAAGCAAGTTCGTCCTCCTGCTATGAGGGCATAATCCAGTATGTCTTTTAAGGAAACATGATCTCTGTTAATCAACGAATGATTCTGGTCTGCTACAAAAACAACACTTTCTTTATATAGTGGCTCGAAATAAAAAGCGGTTGGATCCGGTGGCTCTCCGCATATTGCAAAATCAAGCTCATTCTGTCGTATAGCTTGCGACAACATTTCGGTATTCCCCAAATGAATCTGACAATCTACTCTTGGCTTACTCTGTTGAAACTTGCGTACGGAGTCCGGAAGGATGGATTGAATCAATGGTTCGATAGCCCCCACACGCAGGCTTCCTGCCTCATCTTGCTCTAATGCCCTGGCCATCTCGGATACATCGTTCCAATGCCGAATAAGCTTACCCACCTCGGTAGCAAATAATTGACCGGCACTCGTTAGTTCCACATCCCATCCTCTCTTGAACAGCTGTATTCCAATCTCCTTCTCCAACCGTTGGATCTGATTCGTAATGGTCGACTGTGCGTAGTTTAATTTCTCAGCTGCTCTTGAAAAGGTGCCTTCCTGAAGAATTGTTTGAAAAGCGGTTAGTTCTTTTAAGTCCATCTACTCCGCCCCTTAATCGATGTATTAGATGAAGTTTATTGTTTTATTCCATTATATAAATGAAGATGCTTCCTATACAATAAATGTATCTTAAGCAAGGGGGAAGTCTACATGCCATTCATAAGAGTTAGCTACATGAAGCCTCAATATGAGCCCTCCCAATTGGAACGCGTCAGTCAGACGATCATGCATGCACTCATTCACCATTTCAATGTGCCCTCGGATGATCTATTTCAAGTATTTCATGCGCATGATCCAGCGGAATTCTACTACAGCAACAATTACTTGGGCGTCGAACGCAGCAACGGATTGCTGTTTATTCAAATCACTCTCAAGTCGGGAAGAACGATTGAACAGAAGACAACTTTCTACAGGACATTAGCCGATCAGTTATCGAGAAGGATTCCGATGAGACCAGAAGATGTGTTCATCGTACTCGTCGATACCGAATTCGAAGATTGGTCATTCGGTAACGGGATCGCTCAAATGCTGCATCGATAAATACAGGAGGTGCTTCAGGATGCATCGGGAAATCAAGTCTAGTGCCCGCGAATCGTTTGGGGAATTCGCTCCGACATTCGTCCGGTACTCAGAAGATGTGTTATTCGGGGATGTGTGGAGACGGGAAGACTTATCTCTAAGGGATCGCAGCTTAATAACGGTTGCAGCTTTAGTGTCGGGAGGGATGACAGAGCAACTTCCTTATCACCTGCAATTAGCCGCACAGAATGGATTGAAGGAAAAGGAACTAGTCGAGGGGATTACTCACTTGGCCTTCTATGTCGGCTGGCCACGCGCCGCTTCCGCTCTTCAGTTAACAAAGAAGATGTTCATGGAATAGGCCGCACAATAGGCATCATGACATTGGATACTTATATGAAGTGGCGGTGGCACCCGATTCGGGTGCCTTTTTTCGCCCTACTTGTGATACAACTCTCCGTAACGGGTCTATCGGCGAAGACTGGCGGCCCTGTGGCCGCCAGTCTTCGCTATGCCTACTCACTTTTGCTGGAAGATTTCTAAACCTCTCTATTTCCTCCACTAACTGAATGGGCACTTTGTTGAGCAAACGACTTCTGATGCGAAAACCAAATTGCATGTACGAAGCCTCTCAGATAGTCAGGCACTTCATACAGCAGGTCATATTTGGCGGCAACAATTCCCTTGTGGTCACTGAGAACCTTAAAGGACATTTCTGCTTTCTCTTGAATCAGACAGTGTATAATCTGGTAATTGTGGACTGACTGCGATAAGCTGCGGAGTATGGAGTCATTTTGCAACAGCCCCCCCTTTCTGTGTAAGATAATAGGAGACTTGTCATTAAGACGATAGAGCTTCCGATCAATGGAAACCTTTCTTAAATGATAAAAAGTTCGTTGAAGCGTTAAAGTGAATTTGGCAAGAAAAGCTTCAGCTTGCGCGGGGTCATTCCGCGCGGAGCGGACTTCGAATAGATTCTTTTCTCATGGCAGGGAAAGTTAATACGAGGTGAATGAACATTGCCGACGATTATGATAGTGGATGACGATGTCTTTGTCCGCGAACTGGCAGGGCTGTTATTAAGAGACGAAGGTATGGACGTCGTAGAGAAAACGGATGGTCTCGAAGCCTGGGATTATTACTTGCATCATTCCGTTGATTTAATCATCTTGGATATTATGATGCCTGGCATGGACGGTTGGGAGCTGTGCAGAAAGCTGCGGGAGGCTGGAGACAAGCCGATGCTGATGGTCACGGCCAAAAAGGAGTCGCTGGACAAAGTCAAAGGCTTTCGATTGGGGACAGACGATTATTTGACCAAACCTTTTGATCCGATGGAGATGGTCATGCGGGTCAAGGCGCTGCTCAAAAGGTATCGGATCGCCACCTCCCATATCGTGAAGCTCGGTCGAGTCATTCTCGATAAAACGAGCTACCAGGTTCACTTTTCCGATACGGGCGAGGAATGGGCTCTTCCTTTAAAAGAATTTGAGCTGCTTTACAAACTGGCCAGTTATCCCGGGCAAATTTTTACGCGCGACATGCTGATCCGCGACATCTGGGGTTACGCGTTCAATGGGGATGAACGCACCGTGGACACGCATGTCAAACGTCTGCGCGACAAGTTTGAGCAGTATGCCGAAGATTTCCGCATCGTAACAATGCGCGGCATGGGCTACCGTCTGGAGGCGTATCATGATTAACTCGCTTTATGCCCGCGTCGTGTTGACGTTTCTGGGGGTCGTCATAGTCAGCCTGCTCTCGGGATTTATCATTCAAAGCTATTTCCACAAAAGCCATATTGGAGCGATCGTGGAAGAGAAGATGATTAGCAATGCCCAAAAGATCATTCAATTATATAAGAAATTGGCTCCGAAGGATGCGAAGGCTTTTGTGGAAGTAAGCAATTCTATGCCCTTTTATAAGATTCGGTTTTATGACAGCGCGGGAACGCTGCTGAACCCGGGGAGCGCTGCTCCAGACCAGCAGAAGGATCAATCGTATCTGCAGCAAGTGCTCAAGCAAAATAAAATTTATCGCAACGGGTCCAGCGAGGAGGACGAGATTACGGTTGGCCTGCCTTTTGCGCTGAACGGTTCACCGCACGTTTTGTTGGTTACGACCGAGACCGTTTTTCTCTTCGACGAAATCGATTCCTTGATCCGGTATCAGCAGCTGTTTACTCTCGGTTTGGGAAGTATTCTGGTATTGATCGCTGCGCGGTATATGGTGAGGCCCCTTCGGAAGTTGACACATGCAACGCAAAGAATGGCCAGGGGCGATTTTAACGTTGGCCTGTCTACCAAACGCCGCGACGAAATTGGACAGCTCACCCTAAGCTTTAACACGATGGCGGATGAATTGGGAAGGCTGGATATGCTCCGCCGGCGGTTTGTTTCCGATGTATCCCACGAAATCCAATCTCCTCTAACATCGATCAAAGGATATACCCGTGTGCTGAAGATCAAGTCCATGGACGAGAAAACCCGTATGCAGATGCTGAATATTATCGACGAGGAGAGCGACAGGCTGTCCCGGCTGTGCGACGATTTGCTGGAATTGACCAGCCTGGAGCACGAGCATGCCAAGCCCGCCCTGCAAAAGTTTCGTCTCGACGAGCAATTGCGCAAAGCTGTCATTCGCCTGGAACCGCAATGGTCTGCCCGCAATCTGGATATGCAGCTTATGCTGGAGCCGATAACCATTGTGGCGGATGAAGACAAGATGAATCAGGTGTGGAACAACTTGCTTGGCAATAGCATCAAATTTACCGCCGATCATGGAAAGATAAGGGTGGAGTCCTTCAAGAAAAGCGGTAACGCAGTTATCCGAATGACGGACGATGGAATCGGCATACCTGAGGAGGAAATCAGCCAAATTTTCAAACCGTTCTACAAAGTGGATAAAGCGAGAAAACGCAGTATTAGCGGAAACGGAATCGGTCTTTCCATCGTGAAGCGGATTGTCGATCTTCATCATGGAAAAATCGAAGTATCCAGCAGATTGGGGAACGGAACCTCCTTCTCGATCACACTTCCCCTCGAAGATACAAAGCCCGAATTGTAATCCTCCGTTCAAACTGAGGACAAATTCGGGCTTTATACTATCCTCGAAAAGCCAATTTTGTATTTTTTAATCAGAAGGAGGAACAGAAATGAAAGTATTGATTGCCATCTTGACCCTCCTGACATTCAGCATGTCGGGAACCTATGTCCAGGCGAAGGAGAACCGGAAGCAGCCGTCCCCCGCAACCGCAGCCGCCGAGCGCCAGCTTTGGCAATCGAAAGGGTATGGACACATACTCGATATAGAAGGCCAATCCGTTAAGGTCTACAGCTACACCAAGGACAGCTTGATACCGTTCGGGAAAGGAAATATCGAGAACAACGGCGACATTTATATTAATAAAATTTACGACAACAGCAAATTCCAGGAGCAATTTGATGCCCCGCGGTTTCCGATGGGCCGCTTCATTAACGGCAGCTTGACCGATGGCTTGGGGTACGTGCAGCATTTCAAACGGATCGATAATCTTCCCAAGGTGAAGTATAACGGATTCAGCAAGGATCCCGTGCAAAATTTTGAAGTATTCTGGCGATCCTTTGAGGAGAATTTCAGTTTCTTTTCGCTCGTCAAAGTGAATTGGAAAGAGGTGTACAAAGAGTATCGGCCCAAAGTTAGCGCCGCTACCTCCGAGAAGGAACTGGAGGATATTTTGACGCAAATGTTCCAAAAGCTGAACGACGGACACAGCGTCATATTCGGTAAAAAGGGGTTGATCTTCTCCAAGTCCAAAGTTGAGCGGGAGGAATTTTTCGAAGCCAATTCGAAGTCGATGCAACGAAACGTCGAAAACGAATATATCAAAGGGGCGGCAAAGAGCAAGCTCGACGGGCGCATTGTGTATGGCCACACGAAAAGCGGCGACGCTTACATCAAGCTGAATGGTTTTGACGAGTCCGATCCGCAGAAAATTGACCAAGCGCTGGCGGAAATGGTGCTGGATTTGGCGAACTGCCGCAACTTTATGATCGATATGCGCTTTAATGAGGGGGGCGAGGACTTCTTCGGGTTGAAAATAGCCGGCTTGTTTGCCGAGAAACGCAAGCTGGCGTATACCAAACAGGCCCGAACAGGCGGATACGAGGAATTCTCCAAGCCCACGCAGGTATATATCGAACCGGGAGCAAAGCGGTTTTCAGCTGACAATATTGTGGTGCTGACCAGTCCGATGACGGTAAGCGCCGGCGAGACAGGGACGATGGCCTTAAAAGCATTGGACAAAGTAACGGTTATCGGGGAAACGACGCGCGGATACTTCTCGGACGTGCTGTTTAGACTGTTGCCGAACAAACAGTTATTCTCCCTGAGCAATGAACGCTATACCTCGCCTGACGGCACGAATTACGAGCAGCGCGGCCTGCCGCCGGACGAAACGATCAAGATCAAGCAAGCCGATATTGATGCCGGCAAGGACCCGGTGATGAACCGGGCTTTGGAATTGCTTAAAAAGAAGCCATAAGTGGAAGAAGCAAGCGACAGGCAAATTGAGCATCAGTTTATGACCAATGTGCTTGGCTCTCTACGTGCAGCACGTGCAGTCCTGCCCTTTTTCCGTAAGCAGGGCGGCGGTCACATGGTACAAATTTCGAGTATGGCGGGTCATTATTCTATTCCGGGTATGGGACTGTATTGCTCTTCGAAATGGGCGGTCGAAGGAGCCTTTGAAGCGCTGGCTAAGGAAGTGGCTCCGTTCAATATTAAGACCACTATGGTGGAGCCCGGCGGAATCCGAACGAATTTCATTACAAGCAACGCCGTATTTGGCGAGCGGATGGACGAATACCGGGATACGGAGGCGGGCCAATTCGTTAGCCTGATGAAGGGAGAACTGCCTGGTATAGATATGAGCATGTTCAATCAAATGGTTGTCGGCGATCCGGATAAAATGGCGCAGCAGATTATCCGTCGTGTCGACCAGGGAGAGGGTCCGATACGTATGGCGTTGGGCAGTGACGCCTATGAGCAAATCCGGGCAGCCCTGCTGGACAGACTGGCCGCTCTGGAAGCACAGAAAGAGCTGGCTTACTCTACTGATTCAGATGATGTGGTAAAACCATTTTAAAGGATACCAAAGAATTCGGCATCCACAGCAACTGATATGCTCCTCTGAAGTAGCCGGTTTATTTATTTATCCTGTCTACTTAAAGAGGAGCATATTTAAAACTTGACGATTCCCTATACGAATCCTTATCAAACTACGGCGATCTTGGAGACGCGTTCCTAAACGTTCATTATCCGGATGAATTGACCGTGATAACAAATTAGCTGCTTTTCTTGGGTATAGATATCAAGATCAGAGAAATACCATAGGAGGTGTAGAAGGATTACAGAACAGAGTGGATGTGTGGAGGAACAAGTAATTGCCCCTAACATGGCCGTTCAAGCTTCGTTTACAAAATGCTTCTTTTTCTTCAAGAGATAATACAATCTGAACCGGCAGACCAAATTCGCTATATTTATGAGCGATAATACGGCAAGCCATATAATCAGAGAGGACATGGTGGTCCACAGACCATGCCAAGGCAATACCCGCCCGGCACCAATAAAGGTAGCTAGCAGTGACAAAAACAGGAGAATCAGAATCGGAATGCTTCTTCCAATCGTCAAAAAAATCATTCTTCCGGTCGTGATCTCTTTCTTGCTTTTCCATAACCGGATAAGCCGGTAGATTCCCCAGACCATAGTGGCAAAGGTCAAGAGCACCATCGCAATCTCCATATTTCTGCTGTTCAGCACAGGGATTTCAGGCTCTTCGCCGTGAATGATCCTTGCGATCCCGTCGATAAACGCCGAATAGTTGGTAAACGCGTTTAAACCCGAATTAAACATCATCACAATGCCCAGCTTCTGATCCAAATAGATGGTCTCTTCCGCCTTATAGGTCCAGAATATTCCGCTGTGGGAAATCTTCCGTCCCCCTTGGTCGTCATTACCGGCAAGCCAACCCATTCCATACGGACTGATCTGTCCTGCTTGATGGTACTGCTCCGTTAACTCTGGAGAAAGCAGGCGGCCGCTGTATTGGGCAAGCATCCATTTAGCCATATCTTCGGCAGTAGAGACGATGCCGGCGGGGCCGTTAATAAACCACGATGGTTCTGCCTGTGCTACGGGGAGGCCAAGCACAACATAATGTCCTCGTGCAATAGCGGAATTATCGTTGATTTGCTCCGTAGAACTGACATTAAAGGTTTGATTCATGCCCAAAGGCTTGAATATGGAACTTGCCAGGTAATCGGCGAAAGGCTGTCCGCTTATCTGCTCTACCAGCAGCGCCAAATATTCATAATTCGGATTGTGATAGCTGTAAGAAGTCCCGGGATCATGAGCAAGCTTAACCTTATCCAACGACGGATTCATTTCTTCTAATGAACGATATTGAGGGGATCTGGTCATGTCCGGATTCACTTTATCATTGAGACCGCTAGTCTGATTGAGCAGGTTTCTGACCGTAATCTGGCGGACACGTTCGTCCTTGGGCGACAGCTCGGGAAAGTAAGAGGCGTAGGGCGCGTCAAGATCGATTAAGCCTTTCTCCGCCAATTGCAGAATAGCCAGCGCCGTAAACGATTTGCTTAGAGAAGCAATGGGGAAAGGAGTGCTGCCGTCTATCTCGCGGCCATCGGATCGTGCTCCGAAACCCCGCGCATAGAAAACCTCATCGTTATTGGTTACCGCAAGAGCTGCTCCCTCAATATGATTTATTTTCATCATTTTGGTTACATACTGGTCAATCTTTTGCTGAATTTCAGTCTTGTTTTGAACTTCAGCGGCTGAAGCTGGTTCAGCTATGAAGGCGACGGACAACAAAAAGCAGCACAAGCTCAACCCCAATTTTTTAAGAACGATTAACATGATTAGCACTCCTCCACTCTTGATAAGGAAATGCTAAACGATAATTATCAACTATTTATCAACCCCGCCCGAAAAAAGGGCTGTTACTTGCCCCCCGCCGCCGGGAGCGTTACTGATTTGCAGACTCCCTTCATGCTTCTCGCAAAGGATTTTGCAAATATAGAGTCCCAGCCCATGGTGTTCGTTTGCATCCGATGCCTCCCCGCGATAAAAAGGCAGCATCGCCTTATCAAGCTCCGCTTCCGAAAAGCCGGTACCGTCCTCCGTAACCGTAATCCTAAGATGTCCCTTACTAACGTCATAATTTATACTCACATGGCTGGAAGCGAATCGCGATGCGTTCGCCGCTATGTTCTCAAAGACTTGCAGCACAACATAGGTATCAACAGCTATGCTTGCCGAATCTGCAGTCGTCGTCGTGTTGAACGTTTTGCCGCTTTGTCCGATGATTTGGTGTGCGCTCTCATTAAGTAAAGCGATGAGCCGGTCCGTTTCCATCGCGTAGCTGCGTACCGGCATGTCCCCCAGCTTCTGAATGGAACTCATAGCCTCCATATATTTTTCAAGACGGAAGACGTGTACGCTCATGGTCTCAATTATGTCCATTAGCCTTTCCTCGGAGATTTTGTGTTGAGGTAGATAAGTGTTCAGAAACTCGAAATTTCCCTTCAAAACAGACAGGGGCGTTCTCAAGTCATGCGCAAAAATAGCATTCAGTTGTTTGCGTTCCTCCACCGATCGCCATAGTGTTTTAAAGTTCATCTCTAACTGCCCGCGCATGATTTCAAATACACGGCATAACTCGCCCATCTCGTCTCCAGCATCATACGAAATCCGAAATCCCAGATCGTTCGAAGAAATCTTTTCCGATGCCTCCATCAAGATATCAATCGGCTTCCTTAGCTTCCAACGGTAAAAAATGCTGGCCATAAGAACGATGCCGGCGGCAACGGTTAACAGCACCACCGCAATGAGCGAAGGTAGTATCCAGCCGAGTACGCCTGGATTCCCGGCATAACGCTGTCGTAAGCTTTCGGCCCCCTGAAACTCCAATACGATAAGTCCTAAAATCCCGATTAGCGTAAGAAAGCATAAAAAGATGAACGACTGAAGCAAGCTCATCCGCTTCAGCCGCAGCCCGCTCATGATTTGCGCCATCTGTACCCTACCCCCCAGACCGTCTCAATCCTGTCCTCACAGCCATGCTCTTTCAATTTGTAACGAATTCGCCTGACGTGCTCCACAATTACAGCGCTATCTCCTTCGTCGCCTATTCCCCATACCAGCTCGAAAATGCGTTCTTTATCGAACACCATGCCGGGATGCGTAGACAACAGTTCAACAATATCGAACTCCTTCTTAGCCAAGGAAATCCGTTCGCCATGGAAGTATAGCTCGCGAGCCGAATAATCAATCACCAAATCCTCGTTAAACTTGATTGACGTTTTATGCTGGCTTCGCGTTTCCCGCCGCAAGTGAGCCTCTACCCTTGCACCTAATTCATGAATACTAAAAGGTTTTTGAATGTAGTCGTCCCCTCCCGCACGAAAACCCGAGATCTTATCCGCATCCTCCACACGGGCGGTTAGAAACAAAATAGGGCAAGATATAAAGCTTCTGATTTTCGTACATAATTCAAGACCATCCATCTCCGGCATGTTGATGTCCAGCAAAATGAGGTCCGGATGCTTTTCAACCTGCCGAAACGCCTCATGGCTGTTTTTGGCCGTCATGACCTCATAGCCGTTCATTTCGAAGAAATTAGTAAGCAGTTTGCGGAGATCAAGCTCGTCGTCTACGATGAGAATTTTAGATTTATGCTTCCCTTGCTTTTCCATTAGTTCTTTTCCTCCTAGCCACCATATACTACGAAAGGAGCCAATGAATCCCCCTAGAAACAAAATCATTTCGATGACACATGTCTGCTAACTGATCCTATGCTTTGTTTTCTTACCAGGCTGCCATTAAATCCTTGACTGTGTTGATAATGACGCTTACAACTGTTACTACAAAACCTATAATACCAGATGCTGCGATATTGATATGACCGTAATGGAAACCAATCGTAAAATTTCGGATTTTGCTGCAAAACAGAAGATTCACAGGTCGAACTGTATTCAGCTTGCAACGGATCAAACCGTCCAATGACAGGATTACGCAACTGGATCGCTACATTGTCTGAATGACTCAAGCAGCAGACATTGCCGAAACAATTTCGACGGGACCCGCTTCAGTTCCTACGGGACTTGGAGCAAAAATGGAAATCCACGACAGTTAGTTAATATGCCGTCATAAAAAAAAGAAGATTTCAGCCAGCGCAGTCTAGCTTGAAATCTTCATCTATTTTCTTAGATTAATGCAGCTCCAATAAACTATTTCCTATCCTTTTGGGGATGCCCTATTCCTTAGCAGAAGCAATCCGGTATGTACTTCGGCTGCACCTCTGCTGACGTTTGCTGCTCCTGAGACCTGCCTTCTTCATAGGCAACCAAGGAATGGGTCGCATGACTCAGCACGGCGCCCGCACGTGTGCAAGTTGCGACAAGAACCGCTTCGAATATCTCCTCACGTGTTCCGCCAAGGGACTGAAACTTTTTGACGTGCGTGTCAATGCAGTAAGGACAGCCCGTTACATGGGCGACAGCCAACGCAATAAGTTCTTTTGTTCGTAAGGGGATTGCCTTCAGTTCCTCATACACTTGATGCTCGAAGGTTAAGTACGATTGGGCGGCTTCCGGTGCAAGACGAATAAGATCAGGGATCTTTTTCAAGTTATTGCTATCATAGTAGTTCATTTGTGATGCGCCCCCCTGTTACTCCGATAAGTGTTGATGCCAAACCACCTGTAGACAATGCAAGTCCCTAAAATAGCTGTCAGTAAGGGGAACACTCCCAGCAAACCGACATACCGCCAGCTGGAATCAGCTTGAAAGAACACAACAAGCATACCGATACCGAGCAAGACCCGCAAGGATCGATCAAAACCACCAAGATTTCTCATCTCATATCACCTCAATAGAAGTTTAGATTTGAACCCATCTTAGCAGCATCCTGCAGGGTGTTCCGTGACTAAGTCACAAGACCCCGTCCTGAAGAACTTGGAACAGCCGATCCCGGTCCAAGACTTCTATGTATCCTCTACCCTGGGAAATTAGACAGTTATCAGTTAACACCTTCAGAGCACGGCTGACGACTTCCCTGGCGGTACCGAGTTCAATCGCAACTTGTTCGTGCGTAATGCGGAGTGTCGCGTGATTCTCGCTGGTGCATCCTAGCAGGAACTGAGCAATTCGATACGTTACCGGCCGGAATGCAACATTGTCGAGCAGGGTCATGACGGACGTAATTCGCTCAACCATTTGGCCAAAAATAAATTGCTTCAGCGGCTGGCAGATTTCCATCCATTTCTTGAAAAGTGGGATCGGTACGAGTAAAAGCTCCGTTTCCGCTTCGACCTCCACTGATGCTTCATAAGGGGTATCCCCTAAAATACTAGCCATCATGAGGACGCAGTTCTGGCCATCCTGCACGCGATAAAGGGTAATTTCTCTGCCCTGTTCATTCCCCTTAAAGATGCGAACCGTGCCGCACAGAACAAAAACTGCATGCTGAAGCATATGACCCTCGCGGATGGAAAGAGACGTACTTGGCGAGACGGTTCTAATTTCGCACTGCATCCAATACGAGTCAGGAATAGAGGCCAAGCAAGGGAACATTATGGATGCTTTATTTTTAATGGTCGGATGCATAACAGATACCTCCGTATTTTCAAGGTGACTAACAATAGGTGACCGCTACCCTCGTTCAGAACTCTCACCTTTTAGATTATGCCGATGCTGGGCGTACACTGTCAAAAAGGGGGGGCATTTCTGGCTTACGCTTCATTAATCCGCCCTTGACAAGAAGCCCCATCGAAATGCCCGATCATTCGTTTTCCATAAGGGTTTGGGCTTTCGTGTAAACCTCTCTCAATAAGTGTAGGTCAGCAAAAGTATAAGCAAAAAGAGTGCTTCATACCTACATGTGAAAATTATAACTTTCTTGCCCATATAATAGCACGATTTGTAGCTTCAATGATTGGCTCCGGAATCGGTTCAGCCGTATAATTTTGATAGGTACGCTCTATGGTGAACCCTGCATCTGATAGCCAATCGTAAACTTGCATTTGCGTAGGAATGTGCTTATACCAATACTTGGGTATATTTATTTTCTCACCGCTGTTTGTCGTGATCTCCCAGTGACCAATTCCGGTACAAACTTGGGTTATGGGGTCATATACGCTCCCATAACTAATGGTTCGTCCAGTTGTGCCCAATTCGTCTGTCCCATTGAAATAGCTGCTCTCTTTCAACCTATTAAACCGTGCTGCTGGATTATTATACAAGTCAAAATCCATATAAAGATGTCCGCCCGTGCGAAGCGCCGCAGCAGCATGTTTAATAAGCGTCTTTTGTGCCTCTTTGTAATCAATCTCACTTTCAATGTTAATCAGGACATTACCTGCCATGACTACGAGATCATAATCAAGGCCCCATACGGAATTCGCTGCATCAGCTTGGTAACAGCGTATATTTGCTAAGCCCAACATCCGGCGATAACAGCGCAGGAGCATATGTTCATCGACATCAAAGCCTGTAACGAAATGTTTCGCCTTTGCTAGAGGGACACAGATCCTACCGCCGCCGCAGGCAACTTCAAGTATATTCAGTGGGCGATTGCCTGTATGCTCTGTAAGTATCTTCAACAGAAAATCCACGTCCTGTGTTTGATTTTCAAACTGTTCATACACACTGGCATACCAATGTTTAGCGATAAATTCTCTGTTCACAGATTTACCTCCGATGGTAAGCGCGATAGATAATGCTTTGTTTCCCCATGATTATAGCGGGTGAAAATTTTACATACAATGTAAAGATAAAATATAACTATTCCCGTCAGTTAAAACGGTTCAAACAATTTTTCTTCGGTACGAGCCACATTCCACCGTACGCAAAATAAAACCGCGCCATGGATGCGCGGTTTTACGGATTGTTTTGGCATGACCGTTGTGAATCATTGCCGCTGCCGCAACCTCATTTTGAAAATTACGGCTTCTATGACGAGCAGATTGGAATCCAACAAACCCAAGCGACAACCCGAAACCCCACCTTGAAATCGCCAAACAGAAGAGCCAGCGGCGTTATCATCCCAGAATAAATTTGGCAGATTTAGAGTAAAACTCTGTGTTCCAATATATTTTTCAAACTGATATGAGACTTTGAGGGACCCAGCTTTAAAAGGGAATCTTGAAATTCGGCAAGTTCCTCAATCGATGCCGTTTGTACCTTGATAAGATAATTATATTCTCCGCTTATTCGATATAAATCCGTTACTTCCCTAGCCATTTCACAAAAATCAACGATCATCTGGCAATGTTCTGTTTTGACTAGTATAAACGTAGTCATGCCCCGATTCAGTTTCCTTAAATTTAATTCTGTGGAATACTCGGAAATGATCTTCTTGTCTTCAAGCTTCAAAATTCTCTCTTTAACCGAAGGTTGGGACATACTGACTTCTTTACTGATTTGAGAGATCGGCATTCGTGCATTGTGTTGAAGCAGCTGCAAGATCTTTTTATCCATATCATCAATTAGATGATCCATACCCATCAGTCCCTTGAATTGAATTTTAAAAATTAAGCCATATCCATTAAAATAGCTTATATTTAATAACCATCCTATCATTATATCCTCATATAATATATGTAATTCAACAAGTTAGTAGCTGTATACTATAAACAACATTCAGTATATAAACAAGGAGAAATCAAAAATGAGCATAAACGGCCTTTCACATGTGGCGATCCAAGCCAAAAACTATAAAGCTACTATTACATTTTATATCGAAGTTCTAGGGTTCAAGGTGGGTCATCATTGGTCTCTGCCAGCCTTTCAAATCAAAGAAGCCTCCATGCTAGTTTCACCTGACCAAAGAACCTGTATTGAGGTCTTTGATAACGACGCTGTCATCCCTGCTCAAGGGAAGAAAGCATCGTCTGAAGAAGATATAACTTACGGAGCGTTATTACATCTAGCCTTCTACGTGAATAATGTGGATGAAATGTATCAAAAAGCCCTTGCTCATGGAGCAAAGGCTTTTATAGAACCGGATTACCTTTCACTTGGCGAACCTCCGCTTGTAGTCAAGAATGCTGTCATTCACAGCCCCAACGGAGAAGTTATCGAATTTATTGAAGAGGTTGATTTTGATATGTCTGCAAAGACCCATGCAAATTAAGCTTTATAACAAAAACTTTCTGTTACTTATGATACGGTTCAGCTTAACGGGTCTATCGGCGAAAAATGCAAAATGAGCTTGTTCAGCTCATCTTCCGCTTCTTGAGATGTATTTCTTAGGCATTCTCCGCCGTAACGGGGTTAACGGCAAAGAGGGAATGAATGTTGCCTTCCGGATCTGCAAAGAAGCCCGTGGTGTGTCCCCAGGACGTCACCTTCGGCGCTGTTATCCCTGTAGCTCCTTTTGATACAAAATCATCATACATAACATATACATCCTCAGGAGAAGCACATTCGAAGTTAAGCTCAAAAGCTTGCCCTTTACGCTCTTCTGCAAAAGAATGGTGACCGTTAGTGTTATCTGCCATTAATGGTGCCGCGAAAATGGCTAGACGAACGCCATCATTCTCAAATTCAGTGTAATGTCCCTCTTCTATAAGAACCTTAAATCCCAGGACATCACGATAAAAGCTAGTCAATCTAGGAACATCAAGCGCCAAAACAGTGATTCCTTCTAATTTTACTCTCATGCTCATACCTGCACCCCTTCATCCTCTTTGACATTTCAATTTTTCGCCGTCACTTATGATATGGTTCACCGTAACACAAATAGGGCGAAATTAAAACGCACCCGATACGGATGCGTTTTAATTTCTGTATATTTTATTTAGAGAACCTGATTAATATATAATTTTGTATTCAAAATGTTTATCTCCTATCCTTTCTATTAGAATTTTACTTGTCTTCTTGTAAAACTTTCAACGGGCTGTCCTGAAAGTCCCCAAAGTAAAAAGGGCGAAAAAACGTTATGTTACCCATCCAACTTTTTTAAGTACTTGCTTTTGCAGGAAGGCAACGAAGCGGATGCCTGCTACCTTCAAGAGACAACATCGAAGCTGATCATCGACTTCTGCCCCGCAGTGGTAAGTCCGGTCAAACAGACAATCAAGACGAATATTGCTTACCCATCCGACTCTCCAGAGCGCATCAATCACCGCACCTTCGTAAAAAAATAGAGTTGACAAATATATAGTTAGGCTCCATACTATGTTCATGGCCCATCCATTTCATGAATCAGCTGACATGCAACTTATCCCTACCCTTGCACAGACGAAGCGTCAGGTTGACCGTTACGGACTCGACGTTGACGCGCAAGCTGTGCTCGTTGCTGCAAGATTGATGACAGCAGGCGCCAAGCTAGGACAGGCCGCGGACATCCACTTCGCCCGATTCGGATTATCGACAGGACGATATCGACTGCTAGCAGACCTCGAAGATAATGGAGGTGAAGAGCTGCCCTCGCAGCTTGCGGAAAATCTCAGCGTAACACGCGCCACTGTCACAGGATTAATTGAAACTCTTGAGCGTGATGGGCTTGTATCTCGACGAGCCAGCTCCCTTGACGGCCGTCAGAAATCGGTCGTCTTAACAGAGCTCGGTGAGAAAAAGCTGCGCGACATGGCTTCGGAGCACTATGCCAGACTCGAAGCGATGGTCGGCTCGCTGAGCATTGAGGAACGTACCTTGTTCCTCGATTTGCTGGGACGTGTAACCCAAGGCATCTCGGCGCTAACAGACGAATCCTTGGTATCAACGAAATCCAAACCATAAACGCGCATCGCAGAAAAGGAGAACGGGGCTAGTGCGGCTAGCCCATTTATTTCACCTTGTAATTAGGAACCTAATTATTTAATGTAGATCATATTTTTTTTACTATATAGTTAGCCAACTAATTACATGTCTCAACGATACATTCTGAGAAAGAAAGGTGTTGCGTATGTACAACAGAAATACCCCGACCCCGTCAGGGGAAATTTATGGTGCTCAGTCCAGAAGGACGAAGAAGCAATCCTTTGTCCTATGGCGCGAATTGATTCCTGCGTATCTTGCCCCTGCCATCATGGCTGGGATTGGGGGGATCATCACCGCTGACAAAGTGCTGCAGGTCCGGGCACTCATAACAATTGGAGGATCATCGTTGCTAATTGCATTTTGCATGGGTCTCTGGCTTCGCACCCGCCGTCCCCGTAATCAATGGTTCGTGCGTGCACCGCGCCTGCTCGTTACCTTGGTGTTTGCCATCGGCGGCGCTCTGTTCGGACTGCTGGCGGCTTGGGGAATAACAACCTTGCTGCCCTTTCTTCTACCGAACAACCCCTACCTCTGGCTCGGCCAGATTGGGTTTGATTTCCCGATATCCAGCGCGATTGCTTGTATGACGATGTCGTGGCGGTGGCGAGTTACCCTCTCGAAATAAAATAGTTTATTTACACATTGAAAAGGAGCGAATATCATATGATTACAATTTTAGGAGCAACAGGAACGATTGGGAACGCACTTGTAAGACGGCTTTCAGCCCTTGGACTGCCGGTCCGGGCTTTAAGCCGGGAGCCCGGCAAGCTTCGGGAACGACTCTCGGACATTGATTTGACCAGCATTGAGATCCGCACGGCAGATGCGAACGACTCAGCATCTATGCTTAGCGCCTTGCAAGGTGCCAAGCAGCTATTCCTCGCGCTGTCCAACAGCCCGAACCAAGTTGCTCTCGAGACTTCTATCATCCGGGCCGCCGTTCAAGCAGGCATCGAGCATATCGTCAAAATCTCAAGTCCCGTCTATGACCCTCGCTCGCCTGTCGCGGTTGCCCGTTGGCATGGCGAAATCGAGCTTGCATTAGCGGAGTCCGGTATGACCTATACCGTCCTGCGGCCTTATGCATTCATGCAGAATCTGCTGCGGCTAACACCGACGATTTCTGCCCAAGATATGTTTTTTGGCTGCATAGGCGACGCACCCTGCAACTTCGTCGACTGCCGCGATATCGCCGATGTCGCGGCTGCTGCACTGACGAATTCTGAAGTGGCTGGCCGTATCTACACGTTGACCGGCGCCCGGACGTACACCTATCCTGAGATTGCCAAACAATTGTCGTCTCTGCTCGGGCGCCCGATACGAT
Source organism: Paenibacillus nanchangensis (assembly GCF_046543445.1). Classification (NCBI taxonomy): domain Bacteria; kingdom Bacillati; phylum Bacillota; class Bacilli; order Caryophanales; family Paenibacillaceae; genus Paenibacillus; species Paenibacillus nanchangensis. The sequence continues at coordinate 63,760 of NZ_JBHOFD010000007.1, read as the reverse complement.
TCATCCATTTACCGCCTGAACAACTGCGCACTGATCTAATCGAACACGGGCATATGCCAACCTGGCTTGCGGACCATGTCGTGGAAATTCAAACGATGTCGTCCGTGATCAGAGAGCAGCCGACAGATACCGTTGAACGTATATTAGGTCGAGCTCCGCGGACGCTGGAGTCTTTTCTTCAGGAACATGCCGTACATTTTCAAAGGCAATAACATGCCGATACGCAAGAACCCCTTAACTAGGTTAGGGGGTTCAACGCTTTATCTTATCTTTTGAACTGAGGAATACTCAATATGTTGGGCTCCCATTGGTAAGGTGTTGATCCGTTTGCAGGATGAATCCAGATAAGTGTACAGATAATGCCAGACCGCTAAGAACATTCCGTCCTGGCACCGTATTCGTCCACGAAACGCGCAAACCATCATGGTTCTGGCGCGTTTTTTGAATTTAGCCTAAGACTTTAATGAATAAAATGTTCCCCGTGGCAAGAATCCAAGCGTTTGAGACTGGAGTGGGTTAATTCAACTCCTTTTCTTCTCTTTCAAAAAATATGCGTCACTTATGATACGGTTCCCCCCGATTGATCTTCACCGCGCGATAAATCTGCTCGGTGAGCACCAGGCGCATGAGCTGATGGGGTAGCGTCATGCGCCCGAAGCTCATGCGCTGCTGCGCGCGGCGCATCACCTCATCGGAGAGCCCGTGGCTCCCTCCGATGACAAAAACGACATGGCTCGTCCCATACGTACCGAGCCGGTCCAGTTCCGCGGCAAGCTCTTCCGAGCTCCAGAGCTTGCCGTCGATCGCGAGCGCAATCACATGCGCCTCGCTCTTGATGTGCGCGAGGATCCGTTCGCCCTCGCGCGCTTTGACCTGCACGACCTCTGCTTCGCTTAGAGAGTCGGGCGCTTTTTCATCCGCCACCTCAATGATTTGAAACTTGAGGTATGGCGCCAGCCGCTTGGCATATTCGGCGATGCCGAGCGTTAAATATTTTTCCTTCAACTTGCCGACACCAATAATCTGTATGAGCATAAGTCCTCCACTGCGTGTTTTTTCGTTAGTTTTCCTTTACTTTTCCATTATAATCTACACATGAGAGAACAATTCAGGGGGGATGTTGATGAAACTGACGGATCAAGGAGTTCTCCGGATTGAGCAGCAGGATATCCACTATCTCTATTTCTTTCTGCAACGCGAGGGCATGTCTTTCGAAGATTCTTTTCGGTTCGAGATGCAGCTTCAGGGTATTGAACTGGATCCCGGCAGCGTCACCGCTGTCCATTTTCCGGAGATGCCGGATGATGACCTGCCTCCTGAGGATCGTCCTGCCATCCTGGAGGCCATTTACTCGGTAATTCGGGAAAACGACCCAGGGTTCGGAATCTGGTAAAAGCCGGGGTTACATCGCCGCATTACGACTAATCCCTAAGCTGCTCATATCCCTATTACGTTACGCTCTAACCCTTCCCCATCCATTTTCCGTCCATAAAAAAACAACAAAAGGACGTGCATCACGTCCTTTTGTCCCGTTTGGTCCCGTCACCTAACATTGTCTATACCTGTTACCCTTGGATCACCCCATAGGGATAATACCCTGCGCTGAAGCCTGCTTAAACTGTTTCTGTCGTGCCTCTTTCTTCCAACCCAGTTGTATCAGTAAATCCGGTTAAACTACCAGATATTCCGCATTGTGTTCGCACTCGGCGCATTTGGCAGGCGGATCCCAGTCGGAAAATTCCGTTTCCTTCAAATCCACTACGTCCGGCGCGTCCTCGTACTCATCGACGAACATGTCGATGGCGAGTTCCAGGTGTTCCTTGCAGACTACATACATTCCGTCAAGCATCCCTTTCTTGCTCCAAGCATAAACTCTCTTCTTCTGTTCTACCATAATTCAACGGAAAAGGGAACCTTCTTGTACATATTCGTAGCATTTACTCTTAAAGAGAAGTCTATACCTGGAAAAGAACAAGTGATCTTTGCCTAGTCTTTGCGTGGATACGTTCCTGGGTTTTTCCCTAGATTTTTGCTTAGTATTTGCCTAGGTCTTTACCTGGGCATTTACCCAGGCCCTCATTCAGGTCCTCACCTAGCTCCTTACCTATGCCCTCACCGAACATCAACCTCCGGGCGATCCAGCTCATACAGCCGCCGATACCGCGGCTCCCGTTCCATGAGCTCGGCATGGGTACCGCGCATTTCCACGCGCCCGTTCTCCATAAACAGAATTTCGTCCATCTGCTCCGCGCCAACCAGGTGATGGGTCACCCAAATCAAGGACTTGCCTGCCATCGCTTCAAAAATAGTAGCCAGCAGCTCCCGCTCCGTCCGCGGGTCCAGTCCTACCGTCGGTTCGTCCAGTACAACCACCGGCGTATTTTGGAGCAAAATACGCGCCAGCGCAATCCGCTGCCGTTCCCCGCCCGAGAACCGGGCTCCCGCTTCCCGGACCGGCGTATCGTAGCCGTCCGGCAGACTGGAGATCAGCTGATCCAGCTTAGCCCGCCGCGCTGCTTCAGCAATCTGCTCCTCCGTCGCTTCAGGATCGCCAAGCCGGATATTGTTCGCAACCGTGGTGTCGAACAAATGCGGGCGCTGGTTGAGGACGGAGATGAACTCCGGAATCCGTTCGCCATACGAAGCGGCCGGGCGGCCGTTGATCAGGACCGATCCTTCTGCCGGGGACAACGCCCCTTGAATCAGCTTGAGTAACGTCGACTTACCCGCACCGCTTCGGCCAATGATGGCAATCTTGCGGCCCTGCGGCACCTCCAGCGATAGCTCACGTACTGACCAATCCCCCAGGGGAACCGCAGAAGTAGTTAAGCCCAAACCAGATTCCCCCGACCCGGTTTTCCCGGTTTTCCCGGTTTCCCCGGTTTTCCCCGTTTTCCCTGTTTTTCCCGTTTCCGAATAACGGTACCCAACCTGTTTTAGCTCGATTGCTGCCGCTTGAACCGCACCCGCCTTATCTTTGCCTGCCATATCCGCCGGATGCAGCCTGGTTTCTCTTCCGCTTTCGGTTTCTCTTTCAGTTTCGCCTTTAGATTCAGAATCACCGTTCCCCGGCAACTCCACCCCGCCCAAACGCTCCAGCGAGTTTTGATACTGCGGAATCTTTTCCACCGCATCAGAGACGGGCAAAAAGGCATCCGCCACCGGGAACACGACCAGCGCAAACGCTGCAATAAAAGTTCCTGCAATCGCTCCGTCCGCATATTGTCCAGCGGCCCAATAGATCAGCGACAGCACGCTGACTCCCACCACCGCCTGCCCAATGAACATCCGCCACCGCGCCCAGGAGCGCAGCGCGGCATCGGTCCGGGCAACCGACCGTTCGTCGGCCTCATACGTGTCAACGAACTGGCTTTGCCGTCCGCTGATCACCCAATCGTCCATGCCAAGCACGGCGTCGGTCAGCTTTTGGTACAGCCGGTTGCGCTCCACCTTGACTTCCCGCTGGCGCCGTTTCGTGACAAGCAGCGAGATCAGCGGCAGAACAACCACCAATACAGCAATATACAGCGCCATCAGCAGCGCAAAAGCGGTATCAAACGTTCCCAAAGCAATTACAGCCCCAGCATAAATCAGCAGCGCGATCACACTGGGAAATACCGTACGCAGGTACACATTTTGCAGATACTCGATATCGTCCGCCAGCATGCCGAGAATATCCCCCGTGCGAAAGCGGGAGGACAGGAACAGCGCCTGCGGCTCTAGAATCCGGTACAGCCGAACCCGCATTTTGGATAAAATCCGCAAAATCGTATCATGCCCCACCAGCCGCTCCACATAGTGGATCACGGCACGGCTTGTACCAAAGGTCCGAACGCCGACGATCGGGACATAAATCATCAAAATGTTTTCAGGCGGAATCGACGCCTTGGAGATAAGAAAACCCGACGTATACATAAGTGAAGACGCCGAAAAAATCGTCAGCGCTCCCAGCACGATAATGAGCAGGAACCGCCAGAAGTAGGCGGAGACATATGGAGCAAACCAGCCTTCCCGTTTCAATGGATTCCCCCCATTTGCGTTTGAATCAGTTCATAATACGCGCCCCGGCGTTCGATCAGCTCGCGGTGGGTGCCGGCTTCGGCCACTTTTCCGCCCTGCATCACGATCACAACGTCCATGTCTTTCATCCAGTGGAGCCGGTGTGTCGCCAAAAAGACCAGCTTGCCTTCAAACAGCGGCAGCATCGTCTCCTTCAGTTCGTACTCCGTCTCAATGTCGAGATGCGCCGTCGGCTCATCCAGCAGCATAATCGGCCGGGTGCTCAGCAGCGCCCGCGCCAGGGCAACCCGCTGCTCCTGCCCGCCGCTTAAAGGACGTCCGCCGCCGCCGATCATTTCCTCCAGCCCGTCCGGCAGTCCGGAGACAAGTCCCTCCAGGCCCGCAGCCCGGACAGCGTCCCGCACCGCCTCATCAGACGCCGACGGGTCGTAGAACCGCACATTATCAGCCAGCGTCCCGCTAAAAATATACGGCGACTGCGGGATGTACGACGTCTGCCGCCGCCACTTGTCATCGGTCAACCCGCTGTACGACCGCCCATTAACCGTTACGCTGCCGGAGGTCGGGTGCAGGAATCCGCCAAGAATGTCGATCAGCGTTGATTTCCCGGCGCCGCTTTCGCCGATGATCCCGATTTTGCCGGTTCCGTTAAAATGCAGCGATACCTCATCCAACGACGCCGGTCCTTCGGCTTCATGCCGCACACCAATCCCGTTCAAACTCAGCCTGCTGTCCGCTCCCCAGTAAAAAGGAGAGTTGTTCTGGATGGCAGCCGTGCCGGTTTCGTCAATCTTGATCTTGTTAATCCTATCAGTCTTGCCGGCCTTGCCAATCCCGTGAGCCTCAGCAGTCCCGTCTGTCTTTTCAGACTGGCCTGCCGTTCCATTCTCATGAGTCATATCAGTCTCGTCAGTTCTGTCACTTCTTTCAGCTGCACCAGCCAGTCCAGCCGCCCCAACACCATCAGCGCTTTCACCCGCTGCCAGCTCCACCGCCTGCACTGTCTCCCGGTCGATGATGTTTTTCATCGCTTCTCCGGCTTCCTTGCCGTCCAGCGTGGCGTGGAAGTCCGCGCCGACAAGGCGAACCGGCAGGAAATACTCCGGCGCCAGAATCAGAATTGTCAGCCCGGTAACCAGCGTCATCTGCTCGTTAATGAGCCGCAGGCCGAGGCTGACAGCAACGGAAGCGACGGACAGCATCGTAAAAAAGTCGAGCGCAAACGAAGACAGGAACGCCACACGGAGCGTCCGCATCGTCGCTGACCGGTAGCGGTCGCTGACCTCGGCGATGCTGCCGATATGGCTGCGGCTGCGGCCGAGGAATTTCAGCGTCTCCAGCCCGCGCAGCGAGTCAACAAAATGGTTCGACAGCGTCCGGTACGACTTCAGTTGCCGGTCCATCTGCTTCCGCGCGGTCATTCCGATCAAAATCATAAAAACGACGATAATCGGCATCGTCAGCGTAAGAATAATGCCGCTATTGCGGTCCAGCAGGAACACGTACACCAGGATGATCCAGGGCGTGACGCCCATCGACACCATCCGCGGAACAATCAGTTCCAGGTAGGTCCGAAATTTCGTGACGCCTTCCAGCGCCAGCGTGACCAGCGTACCGGTCCCCTGATTGCCCGCCAGCCTTGGCCCAAGCGCAAACAGCTTATCCATCATCTGCCGCCGCATTCCCCCGCTTGTCGTCTCCGCAAACCGGTAAGCGGTGCGGCTCATCAGCATAGCGCAGGCATGACGCACCAGAAACGCAAGAAGGAACAACAGCGCAGTGCCCCATTGTTCCTTCAGCGGTTCTCCCGCGAACAGCGCGGAGATGATCTCCGCCAGCCATTTGGCCAGCAGAATGATGGATGCGGTCTGCACCAGGGTCAGGAAGCCGACGATCAGGAAGACCGGCCGTACTCCTTTATACCCCAGTAAATTTCTGTCCATCAGTATTCAAGATGCTCCTTCTCATGAACCCGTTTATGAAATACAAAATAACTCCAAATTTGATATCCCAGAACGAACGGCAGCAAAGTCAGCGCCACAATGGTCATAACTTTCAGCGAATAGTGCCCGGAAGACGCATTGTTGATCGTCAGGTTGTACGCTTCGCTGATCGAGCTAATCATTACCCGCGGGAACAGTCCCACGAATACGGACAGCACGGATACACCCATTACCGCTCCCGTCATTCCGAATGCCCATCCGTCGCGGCCTTTTTTGCTGAAGTAACCTGCCAGCAGGAAGGCCACCACACCAAGCGCCACCAGTGCAATCATCGGCACCAGCCGTACTTCAAACACATCGGTCATAAAATACGTCATCACTACAGACGCTACCAGCAGCACGGCAAGCAGCGGCAGCAGCTTTTGCGCCCGGGTGCGTGCACGGTTCTGCAGGTCGCCCACTGTCCGCAGCGTCGTGAACATCAGTCCATGCACCAAGCATAGCATGACCATTGTCAGCCCGGCAACCACCGTATACGGATTAACGATATCGAAGAATCCGGCATGCATCTGCATATCCTGATCGATCGGCAGCCCTTTAATGAAGCTGGCGAAAACAACAGCGAGCAGGAACGGCGGCAGGAAGCTGCCGAAGAAAATGCAGACATCCCAAGTTTTTTTCCAGGCCGCGCTTTCGCCTTTGCCCCGGAACTCAAACGCCACGCCGCGTGCGATCAGCGCCAGCAGGGCAAACACAAACGGAATATAAAATCCGCTGAACAGCGTTGCGTACCATTCGGGGAATGCCGCAAACATCGCGCCCGCTCCCGTCAACAGCCAAACTTCATTGGCATCCCAGAACGGTCCAATCGAGTTGATCAGCACCCGGCGTTCGGTGTCATTTTTGGCGAGCAGCTGTGTTTCCATGCCGACCCCAAAGTCGAAGCCTTCCAGGAAAAAGAATCCGATAAACAATACCGCAATCAGCACAAACCACAGTTCATTAAGAGACAGCATGATATCCCCCCTTGCCGTAAGGATCTTGGCTTGCGCCATGATCATTGTCTGTGGCGTACGGCCCTTTCTTGATTACTTTAACGAACAGCGACACAAGCACAATCCCCAAAATTGCATAGATAGCAGTAAAAGCAATAACCGAGAACAGCACCGAGCCCGCCGACACGTTCGGCGATACGCTGTCTTCCGTTGTCATGAGTCCAAACACCGTCCAAGGCTGACGCCCGATTTCGGTCATAATCCAGCCGGATGTGTTGGCGATTGGCGGCAGCAGCAGCCCCGCAAACATCAGGCGCATGAACCAGGTGTTTGGTTGTTCAAGTTTTTTGCGCCACATCAGGTAAATTGCATACAGTCCGAGAAAAATCATCCCCATACCGGCCACGATCATAATCCGGAAGCTCCAAAACGTCGTGCGTACAGGCGGAATATAATTGCCCGGTCCATATTGCTGTTCGTATTGCGCCTGCAGTTCTTTCATCCCTTGTACTTCCCCGTCAAATTTGCTGTAAGACAGGAAGCTGAGCAGATAAGGAATCTTCAGCTCGCCGGAGTTCTGCTGGGCCGCGGGATCAATGTTGGCTGTCAGCGTCCAAGCCGCCGGCGATCCGCTGTTCTCCCACAGTCCTTCGGAAGCAGCCATCTTCATCGGCTGGGTTTTCACCAGATATTGAGCCTGCGCATGGCCCGCAAATGCTACGCCGAACGAGGAGATAATTCCTACAATAGCGGCGATTTTAAACGATTTTATAAAAAACGATACTTCCTGCTTTCGGAGCAGCTTATACGCGCTGATGCCGGTAACCAGGAATGCCCCGGTAGCGTAAGCCGCGAACAGCGTATGCGGCAGTTCCACGAGCAGCTGTCCGTTCGTAATCAGTGCAAAGAAATCATTCATTTCCGCCCGGCCGTTATTCATTTCAAAGCCAACCGGATGCTGCATAAAGGAGTTCGCCGTCAGAATCCAGAAGGCGGACAGCGTCGTGCCCAGCGCCACCATCCAGATGGACAACACGTGCAGCTTTGGCGACAGTTTATCCCAGCCAAAAATCCACAGCCCGATAAACGTCGACTCCAAAAAGAAAGCGAGCAGGGCTTCGACTGCCAGCGGCGCGCCGAAGACGTCACCAACAAACCGGGAATAGTCGGACCAGTTCATACCGAACTGGAACTCCTGCAGAATCCCCGTTACCACGCCCACCGCGAAATTGATCAGGAACAGCTTTCCCCAGAATTTCGCCATTTTTTTGTATTCTTCATTCCCCTTGGCCACATAGATGGTCTCCATGATTGCAATAAGGAGCGCTAGACCGATTGAGACCGGCACAAAGAAGTAATGAAAGATCGTCGTCGATGCAAACTGCAGCCGCGACAGCATTACTACGTCCATTGTTTCCCCTTCCTTCTTCCTGTTATCAGTGATTCTATTCTGTCAAAATTTAAAGCATCCAAGTGTGATATTTATCACATAAAAACCGTGATTTAGCTCTCAAATGCAATAAATTTGTGACAAAGATCACAAGACATTGGTCAAAATTGCAAAAAAAAATAAGACGGCTGGGCCGTCTTCATCTATGTGGTGCTTTTATGGTTCTTGGCGAACCCGGTCAGAGAATGGAAATCCCTTTTTTCAGCTTCTTTACATCCCCGTTTGGATTAACCAGCTGGGGCAGCATCCGAGTATCCCGGACCATTGGAGATTGGCAGATACAGCAGGAGGGCGCTTGGTCAAAAGCGAAGTTGTCCCTCATCCAGCCCTTGCAGCTGTCGCTGGTACATACCCAGACGGCGGTAACTTCCTCCGGAATTTCCTCAACCGGCTTCTTGCGATAGTTCATGACCCTTCCTCCTCTTGGTCCACAGATTTAGATTGCATAAAGCGGCATAACAAGCAAAACGCCCCCGGGCAGATCAAACTGCCGGAAGAGTTTATGAGAATACCCCAGAATGTTAAAAACACCGTCCAGCCTTTCAGGGCGGGACGGTGTTATCTTAGGACAATTACAGTTTAACTACGTTCTCGGCTTGCGGTCCGCGGTTGCCTTCAACTACGTTGAATTCTACGCGTTGTCCTTCGTCGAGGGTTTTGAAGCCGTCGCCAACGATTGCGCTGAAGTGTACGAATACGTCGCTTCCGCCTTCAACCTCGATGAATCCGAAGCCTTTCTCTGCGTTAAACCATTTAACTGTACCTGTTTGCATGGGTGTATACCTCCACTATATTAAAATTAACATGTTTACTTTATCTTCACACAAAGAAAAAATTAACACATTGAAAAAGGTTGCTTCACAAATGACAACCCTTTTCAATGTGTTGATTTAGGTCTCATATGTAAGATTATTATTATTTTAGCACGGATGGCCAGGAAAGGCAAGCTAACCTATCCGTATTGTTCTTTTTGACAGTCAGCGGGGCGGGTGGCACCGATTGCTGCGCCGCCGCCCCTCAACCGCCTTATTACTATACACCAAACCGGGTTAGTTTATTCCTCTTTTTTTTCTTCAAGCGTAATGGTCAGCTGTTTGCGTACCCCTTCCCGGTAAAAGGTGATCTGCAGCGCGTCTCCCACTTCAGTCTGATTGTACAAATACTTCCGCAGCTCCAGCGTGGAGGTAATGGGCTGTCCGTTAAACTCTGTGATGACGTCGTTCAGCTTCATTCCCGCTGTTTTGGCCGGTCCAACTGCATCCAGCACAACCACACCTTCCTTGACACTGTCCGGGAGCTTCAGCTTGTGGATCTGCTCCTTGTCGAGCGGTGCATAAGGATTATTCAGGTCCACCGTATAGACCCCCAGGTAAGAGCGGACGATCCGCCCTTTGGCCAGCAGCTCATCGGCCACCTTCATCACCTGGTTGCTTGGGATAGCAAAACCAAGCCCTTCCACACCGGCGTCCGAGATCTTCATCGTATTGATGCCGATCACTTTTCCGTTCAGGTCGACCAAAGCGCCTCCGCTGTTGCCCTCGTTGATCGCAGCATCCGTCTGGATAACGTCCTGCTCCCAGTCGTATACCCCGTCCTGATTCAAAGACACCGGAATCTTGCGCTCGGTATAGCTGATAATGCCGGACGTTAAAGTATCCCCCAATCCCAGCGGGTTACCGATCGCGATGACGGTCTCGCCAAGCCGCAGCTTCGAGGAATCGCCGATCTGGGCGGTGACTTCAATGCCGTTACCGTCTATTTCCAGGATGGCGATATCACTAACTTTGTCCGTGCCCACCAGTGTGGCCTTGCGGGTTTCGCCGCTGACGGTCATGACCTCAAGCTTGCCCGATTCTTCAATGACATGGTTGTTGGTAATGATATAGGCCTTGTCGCCTTTTTTCTCGTAAATTACCCCGGAACCAAGAGCCGATTCGTCAAAAATCTCCTCTTCCTCTTCTTCCGCGGCTTCCTTATGGTTGATAATACTGACCACCGCCGGCCGCACGGCCGCCGCCGCCTGAATGATCCGGTCATAGGGATCCCCGCTGCTTGGCCGCACATTGTCGATCATAACCGGCCCGGATGCTTTCTCATTCGAGAGCTGCCCGGTTACCAGGCTGAACAGGAGAACGGCCGCAACGGCACTGATCAGCGAGCTGACCGCACAAATCTGCCAGGTTGCAAGTCCCCGGCGGCGCTTATGAACCGTCCAGCCTTTATCGATCTGCCTGCGCTTTCCTCCGAAACTTTTGCGGGCTTTTGGTACTTTGGTTGAATAAAAATCGTCGCGGAACAATCCCACCGGTCATCTCTCCCCTCTATGGTCATGCGCTTTCGACCTGGACGACTGGGGCTGCCTTTCCCGTCACCGCCCGCCGCATGGCGGACCTCGGGACATCGTCTATCTGGTATGTGTTGGCTCTTCACTATACAAACTCAGCCGTCGACCGGTGCTGTGCCTCTTCTCTGCCATTTACCGATCTTTATCCATTAACCATTCTCTTAATCCGGAATAACAACCGGCCTTCATGACTATACTGATAGAAAACAAGATTTGCGGCGCGCAGCCGCATCATCCCTGTTCAAAAAACAGGATGAGTTTTCCTATGGCAATTGTATCACAGCCCGGGGGCCGAGCGGTTTTTTTCTGCGTAAAATAGCGTGGTTATTTTTAACAAATATTAGGTTGTGGAGGTAAAATGATGAATACATTAAATTCGGCTATGGATCTCGTACAATTTATAGGCAAGCTGGGCGATCTAAAAGAAGATCACTGGCACATCACCTTAGAGCTGTGCGCCGTTGTGGAGCTGCTGATCGAAAAAGGCATCATTTCCCGTGAAGAGCTGGAGCGCAAAACCGCCGAGCTTGACCGGCTTACAGATCGCTCACCTTATCCCATGGCGTAGGTTTGTCGTAATAGGTATCACAAATCTTGAACTCGCTGTCTTTATAAAAACATCCCCGGTCTTCCATCGCACCGCGCACCGACATCCGGGCCAGATCGATCATGTTGTGATCCAGGCTCAAATGGGCCAAATATGTCCGTTTCGTCCGTCCGGTCAAAATCTCGCTTAGCGCCGCACCTGCCGCGTCATTTGAGAGGTGGCCCATATCGCCCAATATCCGGCGTTTGGTGTTCCATGGATAACGTCCCATCCGCAGCATTTCGATATCATGGTTCGCTTCAAGCACCAGCACATCGGAGCCTTCAATTGCCCGCATCACCTTGTCGCTGACGTATCCCAGATCGGTGGCCACACTGAGTTTCTCGTTGCCGTCATAAAAGCAGTAGCCCACCGGCTCGGCCGCGTCATGCGACACGGGGAACGATTCCACCCGCATGCTGCCAAAATCCCGGTGTTCTCCCGTCTCCAGCACGAACCGCTGGTTGTCCGCAATCGTCCCCAGGCTGTGCTCAATCGCCTTCCACGTACGGGTATTGGCGTAAATCGGCAGCTCATATTTGCGGGCCATCGCGCCCAGTCCCTTGATATGGTCGGAATGCTCGTGGGTGACGAGAATGCCGTCGATCTCGCGGCCTGTCAGCTCCCGCATCGCCATCAGCTCATCGATCCGTCGGGCGCTGAGTCCCGCGTCGATCAGCAGCGTCGTCTCTCCGTTACGCACGACCGTTGCATTCCCCGTCGATCCGCTGGACAATACTGTAAATGATATCCCCATGTTTCTCTTGCTCCTTTTGTCTACTCTGTTGTCTTCGGGCTGATCACGTCACCGCTGATCCCGTCCACATAATACGTATTGCCGCTTTCCAGCATAAACCGCCACATCGGCGCGGCCACCTGGCTCTCCGAGTTAAACAGCTCGCCGTAATAACCCAGCTCAATTTCCTTTACCGTCGTCTCCGGCGGGAACTTCTCAATCAGGCTTGTCAGCGCCTTGGAGGCAGGCAGCACCTTTTTCACCTCACCGTCCGTCTCGCTGAACTCAATATGCGGATGACGGTAAGCGACAATCTTTTGATCCTCGTACAATAATTCCAGATTGACCCGGAACAGCGGCCACCGCCCATCCACCAGCGGGTGGAGAACATATTTGCCGCTTTCGCTTTCAAGCTGGTCGAACCAGTAATCCCCGATGTCGGGAATTTCCTTCTCCAAAGCCTCCGTCAAATCGCTGAAGGAAAAAAACATCAGCTGGCTGTCAACCGGCTCCTTCAACCGCACCGGCTCGTCCGGCTGCGAATAACGGTACGACAGGCCTGGAAGCTCGGGCGTCGCAGCCGGAATAGGGCTGAGCACCCTTATCCGGTTCTCTTCCATCAGCTGCTGCGCGCTGCCGGACAGGGACGTAAAATCGAGATTGGCGCTCGCCTGATCGCGCAGGTCCATCCACAGCTGATATCCCAGCAGCATATTGAGCAGCAAAAAGGCGTAAATCAGCACATTTTTGGCCCGTCCCCAGTCCATCCGTTATCCCTCCTTGGCGGCCTCCGTACTTTCAGCCGGTTCTCCATCCAGTTCAACTATCAGCTATTCAATTAACAACGACGTTCCGTCACTCAAAATCGCTCGCCACACCGGCGTCAGCCGAAGCTGCTTGTCTAACAACACCGGCTTATACGCAGGGCTCAAATCCCGGATTCGCGAACCCTGCGCTACACTGGCTAACTTATTGCGCAGCGCGTCTCCGCCTGGCAGCTGGACCGTCCGTTTCACGGCTTTATCCTGCTCGGTATATAACAGCGACCGCTCATAAAATGCAATCGAACCCTGCTGAAGCGTCAGCCGGATTTGGCCGAACCGGAGATCCGGCGTGTCCACCACCGGAAAAGCACCATACGGAAACGACCGGTAATACTGGCGGAAGTTCACCAGCCGTTCGGTGTCGGTTCCTTCTTCAGCGGCTGTTTCCAGCCGGTAGGTGCCGTTCCAGCCGCCGTGCTGGTTTACGAAATCGACTGCCTCCAGCACATCTTTGGCCGGCGTGCTGTCTCCTGCGGGCAGCGCGGCCGGATCGCTGTAGCTCATCCAGCTCTGGCCTTGATCCACCTGCAGACTGCGTTTGCTGTCGGTGTAGATTTCCGAGCCGTCTTTTTCCCTAATATACCGCGTGCTTCCGGCATCAAAAAACAAGCTGCTCTGCATCTGTTCAATTGTATATAACCCGGACGGCATGGTTACATCGGTTACCGTCACTTCCCCTTCCGGAAAGTAATATTCACTACTCTCCGTTGTATACGGCGTCCAGCTGTCTCCAAAATCCACGTGCTGCTGTACGTCCTGGATAGTCAAATCCGCTTTGGCCGCCTCATAAACGACATCCCCTTTGCTGCTGAAGAACACCGCATGCGCCTTGCCGTTATTTTTGTCGTTGTAAATCCAGATGCGGTTGATGCTCTCCACAGCAAACAGCGAATCGGGGTCCACCCGCATGATTCTCTCCAGCAGTGTCACCGGTATGCCCGCGCCAAACGTCAGCTCCATCCCCGGGTTTTCTTCCCGGATCTGGCTCCAGTTAAAATCATGAACTGAATGACGCTGAAAGCTGCTGAAGTTGCGGCCCTGCAGCCGGTTCATGATCAGATCGTAAAATGTCGACCTCGGATAGAACAGCGTATGCCGTCCACCGCCTAGATGGATGACCAGCTTCTCCGGATACAGCAAATTGTCGGCTTTTTCTTCCGATCCCATATTGTCTGTCTTAACATAGGCATTCTCCGACCTCACAGCCGAGTCGCCGCCCGGCAGCCGGTAAATCAGAAAATAGCTTTGGACAAGACTCATCAGCACAAGCAGGCCAAGCGTCCACGATTTGATTTTCTCCTTCATGCCGAATCCCCCTTCGGCTCGTTCATCGGCAGGGTGAACGTGACCTTCGAGCCTTTATCCAACTCGGATTCCAGTATGATCGAGCCTCCGTGCGCCTTTACAATTTCCCGGGCAATGGAAAGGCCAAGTCCGGTACCGCCCATGTTGCGTGAACGCGCCTTATCCACCCGGTAAAAACGTTCGAATATCCGCTCGATGTCTTTTTTCGGAATTCCGATACCCGAGTCCTTGACCGAAATGGCCAGCATACCGTCATCGCTCCGGCCAGCCTCCAGCTCAATCGTTCCGCCCTCTGGCGTATACTTAAGCGCGTTGGACACCAGATTGCCCAGCACCTGGTCGATCTGGTCCCGGTCCAGCCAGGCGGTTGTCACCCCGCTGCGCACACGCGTGCTGATGCGGATACGCTTCTGCCGGATCTGAAGTGAAAACCGGTCGGCGACATCCTCCAGCATTTCGCCCACATCGGTCTGCTGAATGCGCAGCCGCGCCTCCTTGGAATCCAGCCGCGACAGATGCAGGAGATCGGTGACGAGCCGGATCATCCGCTCCGTTTCGCCCCGGATAACGCCCACGAACCGCGACGCAAGCTGGGGATCTTCCAGCGCCCCGTCATCCAGTGCTTCCGTGTAGCTTTTAATTGTGGTCAAAGGCGTCCGCAGCTCATGCGAGACATTGGCCACAAATTCGCGGCGGGACTGCTCGAGATTCTCTTGTTCCGTTACATCCTGCAGCACGGCAATCGTGCCCGCCATGCCGCCTTCGCTCCGGTGAATCGGCGTAAACGTCACGCGGACGATATATGTCTCCCCGTCCTGCCGGGACGTCAGCTTGAGCAGCGAGGAATGGGGGTTGCCGCTCGACAGCGAAACCAGCTGCTCCGGCTCCAGGCTGAGCAGCCGGTCCAGCGACTCGCCTTCCGGCTGGCCTTCCTCGGGCAGGCCCAGCATCATCGCGGCGCGCCGGTTCATCAAAATGACGACGCCATGTTCGTCAGTCGCCACCACGCCGTCGCTCATATTGGTCAGGATGGAGGCAAGCTTCTCCTTCTCTTCTTCGTTCTGGGACAGCGCGCCCCGCAGCCGGACGGTCATATAATTAAAAGCTTCGCTCAGCTGGCCAATCTCGTCATTGCCGAAAATCGGCATTTTCCGGTTAAACCGGCCTTCGGCCAGCGCCGTGGCGTGCCGTGTCATTTCTTTGATCGGCTGGGTAATCGTGTGGGCCAGAATGACGCCCAACACAGCCGTCAGCGCCAGCGCAATCAGCAGGCCGGAGATAAACACGCTGTTGATCCGGCTCATCGTCGAATATAAATCCTTCATGCTGGCGGCAATGTAGACGGCTCCGATCGTTTTGTTACCCGACAGCACCGGTTTGGCCACTACCTTTTTGCGTACGTTATCCTCGCCAATAATGTATTCCTCGTTGTCGCTGATGCCCTGCAGCGCCCGGCTGACCACCGTCTGCGTATTGCGCCGGCCGACATATTCGCTCTGCGATGGCACCGAAGTCGTGATAATCCGTCCGCTGGCATCCAGCACCTGAATTTCCGCCCCGTTAATGTACAGGCTGTTAACGACATCCCGCAAATTATCCAGCGTTTCTTCGTCGGACGCGCCAGTTTCGGCGCCAAATTTGTCGGCCACAAGAATCGACAGCATTTCCGCCTTGGCCTTGAGGTCCTTCGAAAAATTATCCGTCAGCGAATTCTTCATCGAACTGACGAAATATACCCCAATCAGCTGCATGGCGATCAGGATAAGCAGTACGTAAATTATAATCAGCTTGGCCTGGATCGTCCGAAAAAAGGACAGCCCCTTCATCACAATCCTCCATGCTTCGGACTATGCATCAGGTAGCCGAGACCGCGCCTCGTAAAAATGTATTCCGGTTTGCTTGGATTCTTTTCGATTTTCTCCCGCAGACGCCGGATCGTCACATCCACCGTGCGGACATCGCCAAAATATTCGAACCCCCATACCGCCTGAAGCAGATGCTCGCGGGTCATCACTTTGCCGGCGTTGCGGATCATATAAAAAAGCAGTTCATATTCGCGATGGGTCAAATCCAGCGGCTCGCCGTCTTTGTACACCATGTACATATCCGTGTCGATGTAAAGGTCGAAGTGCTGAATGCCTTTGTCCGCGGGGCGGGTCTCCGGCGTTTCCTGCGGAGCGGGCTTATGCTGCCGCCGCATCTGGGCCTTCACCCGGGCAAGCAGCTCGCGGGTGCTGAACGGCTTGGTGACGTAATCGTCCGCTCCAAGCTCAAGGCCCAGCACTTTGTCGATTTCGCCGTCTTTGGCCGTCAGCATGATGATGGGAATATCCAGATGATTCGAGCGGACTTCGCGGCACACATCCATACCGTCTTTGCCCGGCAGCATCAAATCCAGCAGCATCAGGTCCGGCCGCTCGCTGAGCGCCAGCTCCACCGCGCTGTTGCCGTCAAAGGCGCAGATCACTTCGTATCCTTCCTTCTCCAGGTTAAACTTCAAAATATCGGCGATGGGCTGTTCGTCGTCCACCACCAGAATCGTTCCCATCCGCATTGTGTTCAGCTTCACCTTTCCATATCTCAACTTTTCCTTATCGAAACTCTGATTGAATCGCTTCCCGAAAACTTGGTAAGCGCAGCTTTGTGTTGATTCCCCTTTATTTTACCATACCTGTCCAGGCGTCACATCCTGCGAATCCGGTTTCTATGCAGTTAAATCCCTCCAACCGCCCGCTCATAAAAGAAGTCCGGACAGCGTTGGCGGCTGCCGGACATCAAAGTAAAGGAAACACCCTTATTTCGGGTTATATTCGTTAATTTAAGTATTTCATCGGATTCAAAGCACTGCCGTTTTTGCGGATTTCAAAATGCAAATGCGTGCCCGTCGACCGCCCCGTATTGCCCATGACGCCGATCTTTGCGCCCTGCTCCAGCTTCTGTCCGCTGGAGACCGCGATGCTGTTTAAGTGGCCGTACACCGTCTCGTAGCCGTTGCGGTGGTTCACGATCACCACATTGCCGTAGCCGCTCTGCTGGCCTGCAAAGGTTACCGTGCCGGCATCGGCAGCTTGGATCGTCCGGTTGCCCGAGACAAGATCGACGCCTTTGTGCGTGCGGCCCCATCGTTCACCAAACCGGCTGGAGATTGTGGCCCCGCTGACCGGCCAGGCAAACAGGCCTGAGCCTTGTCCGATGACTTTGGTTCCCCGGTAAACCACTTCAGGAAGCGAAGCCTTCACGACCGTCTGGCCGAGCCACTCCTCCTGCACCACCGTGCCATTTTCTTTGGTGACACGGTACTGCATCTGCTTCAGACCGGTTTGTCCAGGCCGGACCACCTTCGTCTTCCCTGCCGGAAGCTGGTCGCTTTTCCGGATTTCGACCTCCGGTTCGGTGACGATATCCTCTGTCACTTCCTCCACCGTGACCACAGTCATCGGCGGCTGCGGCACGGTCAGCTTCAGTTCGTCTCCAATCTGCATATACAACTCTTTGATTCCCGGATTGTTGGCGGTAATCTCCTGCTGGGATACCCCGAACCGCTGCGCGATTCCGGTAATCGTATCACCCTCCTGTACGGTGTATACCAGCGGAGCTTCTTTCCCCTCCGTCAGCGTCTTGACGGCTTCCTGCACATCCAGCACCTTGTTGGGATCGGCCTTAACCGGCGCGACGGTTACCTGCTCGCGGATTTTGACCGATTCGATCTCCCCCGCTTCCTCCGAGCCGGATGCGTCTGCAGCTGCCGAAGCAGCTGGAGCCGCGGATGCGGCCGCGGTTGGTACTGCGGATGCGGCGGTTGGGGCCGCAGATGAAGCAGCGGTCCGCTTTAAGCTGGCGCCTGCAGCGCCCTCCGTCTGCCCGCTTGCGGCCGGCAGGTAATGGCGCTTCACTTCCTCCAGGACGGCGGCGGCGGTGGCCTGGTCCTTAACGATGCCCACTGTCTCTCCGTCCACCTTCAGCTGCACGCCTACCGCATAGGCTTTTAACATGCCGTCCAGCTTCTGCAGCGTCTTGTCGCTTGCGATCTCCGGTTTGTAGGCGGTGTCTGCCTCTGTGGTGATGCCTTCGGTCTGCAGCACCATTTCCTGGCCAGGGTATTTATCCTGGTATTCCTTACGTTTCTGCTCAAACAGCGTATCCAGCTGGTCCGGATTCTCCAGTGTCCCGATTGCACTGCCGTGCAGCAGCACATGATAGTATGTAACTGTATGGGCGCCCACATAGGCTTTGCCTGCTCCCACGGCGCCTGCGGCCAGCATCACCAGTCCAGCTACCGCGCCGATCACCGCACGTTTGCGCGGTTTCCGTCCTCCGCTTGGCCGAAAGCCCGATCCGCTTTCCGCTACTTCCGCATCAGGGTTCTCCGCACCGGCATCCGCGGCGGCAGTTTGTTCCGTCCGCAGTTTCCCCAGCCTGCGCGTCCATTCTTTTGCCATGCTACTCTCCCTTTCCCGTTATGCCGACACCGCCCAGCGGGCGGCCAAGCCTAAATTGTACTTGTAAGTTAAGGCATTCACAGCAGCGTCTATTGGATAAATTTCTGTCATATTTGCAGGTATAAAGGTTACAAAATATTAACTTATTATAATCCTTGTTAACTTTACCATAGTCCCCGCAGCAATTTCAACTTTACCGAACATGGAAAAACCCGCATAAACCTGCGGGTTTTGGGAGAAGCGGCAGCGAAGCTGCTTGTCAAATATGGCAAAAAGCCGACTATTCCTCTGTCAGCGGAACTGCTGCGCCGCCTTGAATCATTTTCATAAGCTTTTCATATTCCTCGGGTTCGACATGCTTGGAAACAATGTCCTGGATTTCCTTCATTTCTTCGTGCGTCAAGCCGCCTTCCATCAGGGCGGAAATCGTCTGCATTTCCGTCTGAGGCAGTTTGGTCATCAAAATATTAAAGATCTGCAGCTTCTCATCGGCTGGCAAATTGTCTTTGATGTCCCCGATCGCGTCGGGTGTCATGACGAGCTCTGGGCTCGAATCCTCGTCCGATACGCCGCCCATCACCGGCAGGGCTCCATCCGGAGCATCGTCTGCGCCGGAAGACGGCTTTCCGGCGTTATCCGCGCCGACAGAATGATCTGCATCTGCAGCGTTACCTGCTGTTCTCCCGGAGGCTTCCGGTGTATTCGCTGCCCCCGCTGTCTGGTCGGCTCCATTCGCTCCGCCAGCTCCATTCACTCCATCTGCTTTACCTGCTCTATCCGATCCGCCTACTCCATCTGCTCCGTTTGCTCCCCCTGCTCCATCCGCCCGATTCGCACCTTCCACCTTGCCGCTGTTGCCGGACGCCGCACCGGCAGTTCCAGTTTCCTGCTCTTCCCCCTTCAGTCCAATCATCCCCCGGACCACTCCCGTTAATCCCGGGGCCGGAACATCCAGCGGAATCCCAAATCCGGCAAGAAGCGATTGTACGTACGCATTGACGATGAGTCCGGTTGTGAGGATTGACAGACCGCTGGCCAGCACCGCGGTCAGGCAGATGAGCAGCAGCCGCTTCGTTAATTTCACTAAGGTTCTCTCCTTTCCTGCTCCTGTCTACCAGTATTGACGGAGAGAGAGAAACGGAAACCTTATCGAAGCCATAGAGCGTTTCTTTTCTTAAAGTGAGCGGAAATCTCCGGCAGCTCTCAGCAGAACGGTTCTACATGCACAGCAGCATCAGCGTTAACGCAAACAAGCCGCCCCCAGTAAAAAGGGGCGGCTTGCTCGTTCAATAACTTATTCGTAGATAGGCATAACCTGATTTGTCTGGTTCCGGTTGCGTCCAACCGAAAAGATGGCGATCGGAATGCCGGTCAGCTCGGAGACCCGTTCCACGTAACGGCGGGTGTTCTCCGGCAGATCTTCCAGCGTCTTCGCACCGGTAATGTCTTCGCTCCAGCCCGGCAGCTCTTCGTACACGGCTTCGCATTCCGCCAGCATTTTCAGGCTTGCCGGATAATGCGTAATGACTTCGCCGCGAAACTTGTAGCCTGTGCAGATCTTCACGGTCTTCAGGCCGCTCAGCACATCAAGCGAGTTAAGCGAGAGGCCGGTGATGCCGCTTACCCGGCGCGCATGGCGCACTACTACGCTGTCGAACCAGCCTACGCGGCGGGCACGGCCGGTTACCGTGCCGTATTCGTGGCCGGTCTCCCGGATGTAGTCGCCGATCTCATCGTTCAGTTCCGTCGGGAACGGACCGTCGCCGACACGGGTCGTGTAAGACTTCGCCACACCGATCACCTGCTTGATCTTCGACGGTCCAACGCCGGAACCGATGCAGACGCCGCCGGCGGATGGATTCGACGAGGTAACGAACGGGTACGTGCCTTGGTCGATGTCGAGCATGACACCTTGGGCGCCTTCGAACAGCACTTTTTTGTCCGCATCGATGGCATCGTTCAGCACAACGGACGTATCAGTCACATAAGGACGGATGAATTCCGCATATTCCAGGTACTGCTTCAGCACTTCCTCAACATTAAGCGGCTCGGCGCCGTAAACCTGGGTGATGATCTGGTTTTTCTCCTGCATCAACTGGCGCAGGCGCAGCTCAAATTCCTCCGCGTCCATCAGGTCGGCGATCCGGATTCCGTTGCGCGCAGCTTTGTCCATGTAGCAGGGGCCGATGCCCTTACGGGTGGTACCGATTTTGTTAGGTCCTTTACGGTCTTCCTCAAGCGCGTCCAGCACCATATGATAAGGCATGATGACATGGGCCCGGTCGCTGATGACCAGGTTTTTTGTATCGAATCCATTCTCGTGGATATAGTTGATCTCTTCAATGAGCGCAGCCGGGTTAATGACCATGCCATTCCCGATTACACACGTTTTTTCCTTGTAAAACACACCCGACGGTATCAGGCTGAGCTTGAACTTTTTGCCGTCGATCAGAATGGTGTGGCCCGCGTTGTTACCGCCTTGGTAACGGGCGACCACCTCCGCGCTTTCTGCGAGAAAGTCCGTAATTTTGCCTTTGCCTTCGTCTCCCCATTGTGTTCCCACAACGACTACCGTTGACATGTTCATTCCTCCGTAGGTGCGGCTGTGGCACCATTATTTGTGACTCTTATGTGGGCCCCGCACTGTACCTGATTCGCGTACGCCGCCCCTGGTCGCTTTTAGCAGTTCATGGCGCTAAAGCACAATAAACAGTGTAACAGCCGACCCAGGTGAAGTCAAATAAAAACGAACGATCACACAAGTCTATGTGCAATCGTTCGGATATTGTCGTAGTCAGGGTCAGCCTGCAAACGGTTCGGCATGCGTCCGCTCGTAGTTGACGAACTTGTTGAAATTTTTCAGAAACACCAGCTCGACAGTGCCCACGGGGCCGTTCCGCTGCTTGGCGATGATGATCTCGATAATGTTCTTTTTTTCCGTTTCCTGGTTGTAATAATCATCCCGGTATAAAAAGGCGACGATGTCCGCGTCCTGCTCGATTGAACCCGATTCCCGCAGGTCACTCATCATCGGCCGCTTATCCTGACGCTGCTCCACGCCCCGGCTGAGCTGCGACAGCGCGATAACCGGCACATCCAGCTCTCTGGCGATCTGCTTCAGCGTACGTGAAATCTCCGATACTTCCTGCTGCCGGTTCTCGCCGCCTTTGCTGCGGCCCTGAATCAGCTGCAGGTAGTCGATCACAATCATTCCGAGGCCCTTCTCTTTCTTGAGCCTCCGGCACTTGGCCCGGATATCGGCTACGGTAACCCCCGGCGTATCGTCAATGTAGATTTCCGATTCGGACAGGGAGGCGATACCCATTGTCAGCTTGGACCAATCGTCGTCGTTCTTGAACTCCCCGGTCCGCATAATGTTTGCGTCCAGGTTCGCTTCGGCACAGATCATCCGCTGTACCAGCTGAGGCGCCGACATCTCCAGACTGAAGATCGCAACGGTCTCTTTGGCTCTGACCGCGACATTTTGCGCGATGTTAAGCGCAAACGCCGTTTTTCCTACAGACGGACGGGCGGCGACGATAATCAGGTCGTTCCGCTGGAACCCGTTCGTCATCTTGTCCAGATCGGCAAACCCGGACGGGATGCCGGATGTGTTGCCTTTGTTCTGGTGCAGCAGCTCGACCCGGTCGAACACCTGCATCAGCACGTCCCGGATGGCGATAAACCCGCTGCCGCTGCGGCGGTTGGATATCTCCAGAATCCGCCGCTCGGCGTCGCTGAGCATATCGGCGACATCCTCGCCGCCGGTGTAACCTTCACTAACAATCTGCGTTGCGGTCCGGATCAGCCGGCGCAGCATCGCTTTTTCCTCTATGATCTGGGCATAATAGTCGACATTCGCCGCCGTCGGAACAGCGTGGGCCAGCTTGGCAAGGTAGCTTACGCCGCCGATATCCTCGAGCTGGCCCCTGTCCTGCAGCCTGGAAGTTAAGGTGACCAGGTCAATCGGTTGGTTCTCTTCTCCGAGCTGTACCATCGCCTCAAAAATCATTTGATGCGCCTTGTCGTAGAAGTCTTCGGTATTGACCCGCTCCATCGCGGTGATCAGCGCTTCATCCTGCAGCAATACCGCGCCGATGACCGCCTGCTCCGCTTCCAGATTTTGCGGGGGAATCCGATCGAAAAAGAGATCTCCTCCCATCTTACTCCTCCGTGACCTGAACCTTCAGCGTCGCTTTGACTTCAGGATGAAGCTTCACGGTGACCTGCGTTACGCCCAAATGGCGAATCGGTTCATTCATTTCAATTTTGCGTTTGTCGAGGCTGATGCCATGCGCCGAAGCGAGCGTCTCAGCCACCTGCTTGCTGGTAATGGCGCCGAACAGCCGGCCGCCTTCGCCGGACTTGGCTTTCAGCGCAACCGTCAGCTCATCCAGCTTTTTACCGAGCGCTTGAGCTTCTGCTTTTTCTTCCTCTTTGCGGCGCTGTTCGGCTGCAGCCTGATTCTCCAGCGTCTTCATATTACCATCCGTAGCCGGACGCGCCAGACCGCGCGGCAGCAGGAAGTTTGTTGCATAACCTTCGGATACCTCTTTAACCTGACCTTTTTTGCCTTGTCCTTTTACATCTTTGATAAAGATGACTTTCATTCAAATAACCCCTCTTTCGATTCAATTTCCTTCAGTACGGCCAGCAGCTTGGCCTCCGCGTCGGCGATGCTGCCCTCAAGCTGCACCGCGGCGTTGGTGAGATGGCCACCCCCGCCCAGCTTCTCCATCACCACCTGAACGTTCATGCGGCCGAGCGAGCGGGCGCTGATTCCGATCAGGCCGTCCGGCCGTTCGCTGATGACAAACGAAGCCAGCACATTCGTCATGCCAAGCAGCGTATCGGCCGTCTGTGCGATCAGCAGCTGCGGTACCCGCACACCCGGTTTGGTCACCGCCAGCGCGATATGGTCGTGGACCATTCTTGCATGTTTGATAATCTCCGCTTTGGAGATATATTCACTTAAGTCCTCTTTCAGCATCCGCTGAATCATCACCGTGTCAGCACCAAGACGCCGGAGGAACCCTGCCGCTTCAAATGTCCGAGAGCCTGTATGCAGCGCAAAATGCTTGGTATCCACAGTAATTCCGGCCAGCAGCATCGTCGCTTCCAGCGGGCTCAGCTTCACCTTCTCGTGAATATACTGCAGCAGCTCGGTTACCAGCTCGCACGCCGAGGAGGCGTACGGTTCCAGGTACACGAGCACCGCCTCGTTAATGAACTCCTCGCCCCGGCGGTGGTGGTCGACAACTACGACCCGGCTGGCATGCTGCACCAGCTTCGGCTCCATCGTCATCGACGCTTTATGCGTGTCGACTACAATCAGCAGCGTATGCTCCGTTATGCTCTGCAGCGCCTGTTCGGTCGTGATCATGGATTCGTATAGACCGGCATCCGTCCGGATCTGCTCCATCATGCGGGTGATCGACGGATTAGGCCCCTCCATCACAATATGGGCATCAACGTTGTACATCTGTGCCGCTTTTAGCAGACCTATCGAGGCGCCCAATACATCCGTGTCCGGTATCCGGTGGCCCATAATCAGGACCTGGTCGCTCTCCTGCATCAGGTCACGCAGGGCATGGGCGATAACTCTCGCCCGCACCCGTGTCCGTTTTTCGGCTGCGCTGCTCTTGCCGCCGTAGAAGGACAGCCGCTGCCCTGCCTTGACGGCCGCCTGGTCGCCGCCCCGGCCAAGCGCCATATCCAGGCTCGACTGGGCCAGAGCCCCCAGCTCGCTCGCCGAGTCGGCTCCGAACGCGAGGCCGATGCTCAGCGTCAGCGGTACTTTGAGATCCGCCGTCATCTCGCGCACCTCATCCAGAATGACAAACCGGCTCTCTTCCAGCGCCTGCAGGCTTCGCTGGTTAAGCAGCATCATATACCGCTCGGAAGACAGCCGGCGCAGGTAAACGTCGAACTGTTTGGCCCACTCAGTCAGCTCGCTCGCCACCTTGGCAATCAGCGCGGTCCGCTGCTGGTCGTCCATTCCCTGCGAAGATTCGTCCAGGTTATCGAGCAGAACGATACCAATCGCAAGCTTCTCCTCTTCATATTTCTCCCGGAGAACAGCCAGTTCCGTAATGTCGTACAGATAAAGCAGCCGTTCGCTTGGGATAATCACCGCCTGGTAATGGCGGGCGTCCAATGTAATTTCCTGCCGGAATTCCTTCAGCGGCCCTTCTTTGTGCCCGTCCCGTTTGGCCTGCGGAGCAGCCGGAAAGGTGGTGACCAGGTCGGGAATAAGCTCCTGCAGCGGTTCCCCTACCAGGGATTTACGCGAGAAAATCCCGCCCGCATGCCGGTTGTTCCATTCCACGACCCGGTCTTCGCTGTACAAAATAATCCCCATCGGGAGCATGCTGACTGCTTCACCCTCGACGCGTTTGATTCGGAAGGATAGCCCATTGATGTATTCCACCAGATTGCGCCGGAACGTAATTTCCGTCTTCAGCATCGTAAAGCACAGCAGTCCGGCAAGAAACAGACTGGCGACGCCAAGCACCCAGTTGTAGACGCTGATCACGATAATCAGAACAAGCAGCAGCATAAACGCCCATACGGTATGATAGCCGTGCCAGCGTCGCTGAAGAAATTTTGGCATGAACGCTCACCCTACCGTTTCGATTTCGTCACAAGCTCGCGCAGCGGAAACGCCAGATCCACGATCCCGATAATACGCAGAGGAGGATACAAGATGATCGGCACCGCCAGGAGCAGCGGAACCGCCTTGCTCCATTTCTTTTCGTAAGCCAGAAAGAACAGGAAACCGATCGCCTGAATCATAAAACAAATCCGGAGCAGCGGCAGCAAATTGCCTGCAATCATCGCCATAAACCCGGTCTGCGCATTGTAAGAGAACATCTGAATCACGATACCGATCAGATAATACCAGATAATCGACCGGGGCAATCTCCACTCCCGGGCCGGACGCATCTTGGGAACGGCGTAGCCGATACTGTTCAAAATCGGACGGGTGACCGAGTGGGTAATTACAGCCATCATAAAGGAACTGAGGATCAGCGTCATTGGAATCATTTGTACGGTCAACACGCTGAGCTGGCGCACTTGCTCCGTCGTCCAGACCATATCGCTGAGCAGCGGGTTGCTTGCTCCAATGTCATTGGTCATCTGCAGGACGTTGTTGACGTAATCAGTCAGGTCAAACTGGAACACAGTTGTGCCGAGCAGCAGCAGGAGTAGAAATTCAGCCAAAATGGTGATGGTTCCCGCCATAAGCGTTGCGGTTGCCGGGCGCTTCTTTTTGTACCAGCGGCCCATAACAAGTGCGGGAATGATCATATAAATGGCCAGCAGCACGAACACCGGATGGATAAATCCGACTATAATCCATACGGGAAGAATATGCGCGAGAAACTGCCGGGTATTCAGCGTGGTAAACAGCACCACCGCCGGGACGATCAGAAACAGGCTGGTTAGAACTAGAAACGGAGTTAGCAGAGATAGAAGCAGCAGCAGATACGCGGCGCTCCAGGCCACGGACGTCCAGCGGAATTTCAACCTATTCACCTCTTACGCATATGTTCTTCGAGCAATGAAATATCCTGGTACCATTCCTCAAGCTGATGCCCATCCTGGCGGTGCTTCTTCAGCTTGTCCAGCAGCAGTTCGTCAAGATCGCGATAAGACAGCCCAAGCCTCCGTCCGAGAATATAGCAGCTCATAATCAGACTGGCCAGACTATCGCCGATCCGCACGGTGCTGCCTTCCCACATGGATTTAAACAACCGGGAAACCTGGTCAATCACTTCCGTTTTTAACCATTCGATGACTTTGGCGCGTTTGGCTACATCCAGATCCTTCGGCACATTCGGCATCTCCCAACCTCCGGCAAAAGCTTTATTCTCCATTATAGCATAAATGCGATACCCCCACACAAAAGGCCCGCGGTCCGCAAGTGGCGAGCCCAGGCCTTCTCGGTAGCGGCTGACGGCGCGCTTCCTTACCAGGTTTCCTGTAATCGGTTATAACGATTCCTGTGATTTCCTTGACACAAACTGTTCGCAGTATTCGATAATCTGGCTGCGGCGTACGATGCCGATAAACCGGTTCATGTCGTCCACCACGGGAACGAAATTCTGGACCTTCGCCAGATTGATTAAATCCTCCATGTCGGCGTCAATCGATACCGCCTTGTTGTTCATCCGGAGGATGACGTCCTTTAACAAAAACTTTGAAGCGTTCTCAAATGTAATCTTGCCTTCGGAGTCCTTCAGGTGCCACAGGAGATCACCTTCGGTCACCGTCCCCGCGTATTCGCCGTTCCGGTTCAAAATCGGTATGGCCGTATACCGGTGGTGCTCCATCCGCTCCAGTGTCTGCCGCAGCGTGGAGTCAAGCGTAACGCAGGCCACCTCCTGCTTGGGAAGCAGAAAAAAAGCGATATTCATTTCATATCCTCCTCAAAAACATTCGGGCCAATTAGAAGCAGCAGCCTAATGCGATACGGCTGCTGCTCCCCTGCTGTATAAATGATTACCCGCAGATTATTGTGCGGCTTTGGTTGCCTGCGGCTCAAGCGCGTTGGCTGCTTTGCCCGGTTCGATCAGCTGATCGACCGGCGTGGCCGCGTTCATCCAATTGTCGATCATGCTCTGCGCCTTCTCCAGATCTTCTTCGTTTACAATATCATAGTACACGCCATCGATGCGTTTTCCTTCGCCCAGTACGGTAAAGCTGGAGATATCCATTTCTTTGCCGCCCATAAAACGTTTGGCCAAATCGATAATCATCGAAGGCTCCATGTCGGTCTGGAAATTGTGGCCCATGATATCCAGCAGTTCGGTAATGTTGCCAATCTGATTAATCGATAACATTTTATTCGCTACGACGTCCAGAAATACCTGCTGGCGTTTTGTCCGGTTGAAGTCGCTGTCTTCCCGGTACCGGACATAGTTCAGCGCTTCTTCACCGCTATAGTTGGATTTGCCGCCTTTGATCGTAAATTTCTCATGGTCGCGGCCTTTGTTTACAATATCCTTCTTAATGGGAAGCGGCACGCCGCCGATTGCATCCACTGCATCCTTCAAACCCTGGAAATTAATCGTGGCATAATATTCGATTTCATGGCCAAGCAGCTCTTCGAGGGTATCTTTCGACATTTTTGCTCCGCCGAATGCAAACGCGTGGTTGATTTTGTCTTTTCTGCCGTCTTTGTAGCCGACAATCTCGGTATACGTATCGCGTGGAATCGAGACAAGAAGCAGCTTGTAATCTGCAGGCCGCACGACCGCATAGATTAAGGTGTCGGATCTGGCTGTCTCATTATCGCGCTGGTCCGTCCCAAGGAGCATGACGGAAAACGGGTCATTTTTCATCGCGATCGGCTCCGGCTTGACTTTGGTGTCATCGACCGGCTTAGGCTCATTAAGCGGCTTGTATGAATCGGTCTGCAGCTTCTGCTCTACGCGGTCGGCGAGAAACATATCAAACGCCAGCACCGCAATCGGCTTCCGGAACAGATACGCTCCGGCCGCAATCACGAGCAGAACGACAAGGGCAATGTATCTTTTTTTCCATTTTCTCATATTTTTGATTCCTTCTTTATCATGGGATAAATGATGACTGGCGTTGCGTATAAATAGGGGTATATGTGAATGCTGCCGCTACCGGGCCGCATAGTTTGCGTAGCCTTCTTCCGTTCGTGCTTTCACGATCCTCCTTCCGGAACGCGCACTTTCCTTCTCAATTGTAAATACACGGTCCGCCTTCTTTTGACACAATACCTACAGCGGTACCTCAGGGCAATAGATGGCCCAATAAAAACAATATTACCATTGTACTCACTCCGAGTGCAAAAAGAAACAGCAAAAACCGACATTTGCCTGCAAATTGCTTCCAAAAAAGCACCATGCGTCGTCCTTAAACGGCATGATGCTTTCTGCTTCCGTAAGTATCCGCGGTCTGATTTCATCAGCGGCAGATCAGTTTGTCTTATATATGAAAAAAGTTCCTATTTCATGACCCGAATCCAGCCAAGCCTATCTGCCTGCCATCATTTCGGCCATCCGCAGCATGCGGCGCCCGGCCGGAAGATGCTGCAAAAATCCGTAATCGAACATCCGGGCGGCTGAGCTGAAGCGTGCCTCCCCCGTCGGAGAACCGATTACTACGGCGATCATACGATGGCCATTGCGTTTGGCCGTTCCGGTAAAGCTGTATCCGATGCGGCTGTTGTACGCGGTCCGCAGTCCGTCCGTTCCCTCGTAAGCATAAGAACCGCCCATGGCCGGCAGCATCAAATTGGTGTTGCTCACGTACAGTCCTTTGCCCTTCAGCTCCATCTGCGTCCGGCTGACCGTGTCCAGCAGTTCGGGATGCGCAGAGATCAGCGCCCGGGCTAACTTGGCCGTGTCCATCGCGGTCATGACGGTTTCTTCCCGGCCCAGATCGGCCGGCCGGTTGGGACCCAGGTCGTTTTGCATCAACCCGGAAGCATTATGAAACACAGTCGCGGCGGACAATCCGAGCGACCGGGCTTTCTCGTTCATCAGACGGACAAAAGCGCTCTCTGAACCGGCGATATGCTCGGCAAGCGCTACGGCGGCGTCATTGGCCGCATAAATTGCTATCCCGTCAAACAGTTCACGGACCGTATACAGTTCGCCCCGCTTGAGGGACAACGTTGTTCCTCCGACAGAACTGGCATAAGCGCTGACCGCAACCTGCTCGTTCCAGCCCGCCCTCCCTGCCGAAATCTGATCCAGAATCACCATTTCGGTCATCAGCTTGGTCAAACTGGCGGGCGGGAGCGGTGTGTCGGCGTTCAGACGGATTTTTACTTGTCCGGTCTCCATCTCCATCAGAACGGCCGCCTGCGCTTCGATATTTGGTTTAAATCCGAGCCAAAGGGGCCGTGCGCTGACCGCCAGCACAGTCAACGACAGGACCAGAACCAAGGCAACGGCAGCTGCTATGATGCTCCGTTTCTTCATCGGCATTTTCCTCCATATATATATGACGATTGAAACGGCATTTTGATTTCAAAATTCACAAAATTTTTTGAATTTATTTTGTGAATTTATAATTTCCGGCCTAAAACCCCGCCGGGAATGGATGCTCCAAACCCCGGGATAGAGGAAGTATCCTGCCATATTCCGATTTGCCGGTCTTTTTTAGCAGGCAAAGACCGGCCCGTTTCCACCATTACCCTACTTATCACCACAAATACCGCGGTCAGAAACCGTCTGTGAACCTAGCGACCATCTGTTACCCACCATGTGTGCGGATCAATAATATTGCTGAGCGCGTTTACTTTTACGCCCTGCAGCCTTTGGCTCACGGGATTAATGGTTTCCCGGTCGGATATAAAAATCATAGGGACTTCTTCGTTAATCAGCTGCTGCCATTCATAATACATCTGCCTCCGGTAATCCCGGTCATACGCTTTTAGCTCAACCGCCTCCCGGATCAGCTTCTCATTTTCTTCAGAGGACCAGCGGGGATAATTCCACGGATCGTTTTCCCGCCATAAACCGGACGGGTCGGGATCGCTGCCGAGTCCCCAGACGCCGTTAAAAATCTCCACGGACGGATCGTCCTTTTCCACGGCTTCATAAAACTCATTCATGTCTTTCAGCGCGCCGCCGTTCAACTGTACGTCCAGTCCTACGTCCCGCCAATTCTGCAGCATTGCTTTGGCCCTGGCATCCGCTGTCGTGCTTCCCGTCATTCCATCGAAGCGGATGGTGAATTTCTGCCCTTTCGGGTCTTCACGCAATCCGTCCCCGTCTTTATCTGTATATCCAGCTTCCTCCAGCAGCCGGCGGGCCATGCCGGGATCGTAGGGATACGTATTGATCTGGTCATCGGGAATCCGCGCCCAGCTTGATTCGGGAATCGGTGTTTCCATCAGTCTCCCCAAACCGTATGAAAAGGTTTCGATCAGCGTCTTCCGGTCAAGCGCATAATACATGGCCTGCCGCAGCCGCTTATCCTTAAACTTGGGGTTATCCATTACAATGGTCTGCGCCTGATCATCCCAATGCCCAAACTTGAATCCGATGTATTCGTAAGACAGCTCTGGAGACTTGATAATCCGGATATTATCCAGCTTCTTCAGCTCTTCATAGGCATCCCTCGGCGCCTGTTCAATATCGATGTCTCCGCTGGCGAACAGACTCGCCGCCTTTTTATCGTCGATCACCTTGTAAAAAACACTGTCCAGGTAAGGCTTGCCCTGATAGTAGTTATCGAACCGCGACAGTTCCACCGATTCCCCCGGCTGAATCCGGCTGATTTGGAACGGACCGATGCCGATCGGCCGCTTCCGGACCTGGTCGCTGTCCGGCATGTCTTTTACTGAGACACCTGCATAATAATTTTTGTTCATGGGATATGCCCATAGGTTATCTATTGTATTAACTCTCGCCGAGGTCATCGTGATTCGCAGCGTATAGGGATCAAGCACCTTAATTCCTGAAATTTCTTTGGCTTGTCCCTTATGGTAAGCATCCGCTCCTTGGATCATTTCCACGCTGTAGTAACGCGACCCGGTATACTCCGGACTGGCGATTACCTCTATCGCAAACTTCCAGTCCTCCACGGTCAATTCGTCGCCGTTATGCCACCGGATTCCCTGCTTGATGGTAAATGTAAATGTTTTGTGATCCGCAGATTCCTGCCAGTTGGCGATTCCAGGCGCCGTTGTAAGGTCGTCGCTAATTTTCAGCAGCGGCTCTGTCATAAATTCCAGCACATACTGGTCGTCTTCTCCCTCGGAAAAAGCAGGCTCAAACAGCCCCAGAAACGGCGATGGGTACCCATAAGTTACACTCCCGCCATAGCGGGGACCTTCGATTGCTTCAGCATCCGGGGCTCCCCCATTGCCGCCCGCAATATTGCTATCGGACGATTCTGTCAGACTGCAGCCGGATATCATCATGATCAGCAGCAGAAAGAGCAGCGTTCCGCATCTTGTTTTCTTGTGTATCATCCGTCTCTTCCTTCCACACATTCGTCAGACAAGAACCCGCTATCCTTTCTATCTTCCCATAGATACAAACCGGCGGTCAATTCATATCCTTCGCAAACATGCGGACGAATGACTTAAAAGCCTGCCGAATCGGCAGGCTTTCCTTCATCTATTTCGGGTCTTGCTCCTTCGTGATGGTCAGTCCTTCCACATGGCGCTTGCGCATAACTTTCCGCTTTTTCCGGTTTTCTTTCGAATCAAAAATGATATCGAAATCATAATCCTCGGGGTACAGCGAATCCTTGGACAGATAAGGCTTCAGCCGTTTATGGTTGACCTTTATTTTCTGCTTTTGCACCATAACGCCAACCCGTCCAAGTCCGTCCTGCAGCTCATACACGATACCGACCCGGCGGAGGGAAGTTATATAAACTGCGTCGCCTACTTCGAACGGCCGGCTGCCAGCCGGCGTTTCCGGCGTTTCCGGTATTTCCGACGTTTCCTCCATTTCTTCCTGTGAGGAACGCCCGTCTTTTCCGGCTTCCGGATTGGCAATTTGCCGGCCGGCTTGCATTGATGCAGGCTCTGCCATTCGTTTTTCCGCCATTCGTTTATCGCCAGTCTGTGCGTACAGCGCCCTCATGGCCCCCGTTCCGCCGTCCCCCGTTTCTCCTGCTTCCGCCTCCACGAATTGGCGGGCCCGCTGGATGACTTTGGCGTCCAGCCCAAGCTTCTCGGCGATCTGCAGCGCATAACTCCGTCCTGCTTCACCTATAGTGAGCCGGTAGAGCGGTCTAAGCGTCTCCGCATCAAACTCCATCCGGGCGTTCTGGAAGGAAGGCGACGTTGCGGCAAATTGCTTCAGTTCGTTAAAATGTGTCGTTACAACGATGTTGGCTCCACGCCTGCTGAGCTCCTCCAGGATCGCAATCGATAAAGCGATGCCCTCGCCGGGATCGGTTCCCGCCGCCAATTCGTCGATCAGCAGCAGCACTCCTTTTCCGGCCTCCTTCAGCATCCGGTTGATACTGGCCATCTGAGCGGAGAAGGTGCTGAGCGACTGCTCCATATTTTGTCCATCTCCTATCACGCTCATGATATTCCAGTAGACAGGGAACTCGCTGCCTTCCCCGGCAGGCACCAGCAGACCCGACTGTGCCATCAGGCTGAGGAGGCCGATAGTGCGCAGCACCACCGTTTTGCCGCCGGTATTGGGACCGGTTACGATGAGCGATTGATAGCCGCCGCCCAGTTCCACACGAATTGGAATCATCCCTTTTAATCCAGGATGGCGTCCGTTTACAATCCGCAGGATCCCTTTTTCATTAAAAGAAACGCTCCCGCCTCCGATCGACCTCCCGAATTTCGCCCTCGCAAAAATAAAGTCATATGCGGCCGTAACCTCGATGTTCATCCGCAGCTCTTCCGCGGCCTCTTCCAGCAGAGCAGTTAGGCGGCTGAGAATGATAGCTTCCTCTCTTGCTTCGTCTCCCTTAAGCATATCCAGCTCACTTTGCAGGTGAGCAATCTCCTCTGGCTCAACGAATACGGTTTGCCCGCTGGTGGACTGGTCCAATACCGCTCCCTTCACCTGTTTGTGATATTCCCGTTTAACCGGAATGACGTACCGGCCGCCTCTTTGGCTGTACAGGTTCTCCTGCAAAATGGACTGGTGCCTGGACATGATACTGTCCAGCTTTTTGTGCAGCCGTTCTTTGGTGACAGCGATCCGTTTTCTCGCTTTGTCCAGTCCTTTGCTGGCCTGATCTTCGATCCGTCCAAACCGGATACACCGCTCGATTTCCTCCTTCAAGCTGGTCAGTTCGAACAACGAGGAAGCATAGGCAGCGATTCTAGGCGCTGCGGCGGCTTTGGCTGCCATATATTTGCGCAGCTGCCCGCAGCTCTGCAAAAACTGCTGAACCGCGCTGAAATCCTGTTCCGTAAACAAATAACCTGTTCCAATCATGGACATCAGGTATTCCAGGCCTTCGAGCGAGGGGATGGGTACGCTAGAGCCCTTCGCCAGTAGCTCTGCGGCTTCCTGTGTCTCCTCTGCCGCCCTATGAACGGCTGTTATAACGGTCATTGGTTCCATTTCTCTAACCAGTGCCTGACCGGCGTACGAAACGGCGTATGCTGCGACCTGCTCCTTAATTTGATCGTACTCCAGTGTCATCATACTGTGTGTGTCCATCATTTTACCTCCCGTGGTGTTGAGTGCTAAATAAACCGCTCTGCAGGCTTCTCTGCTTCTATAACAACGCAAAAAGGGCAGAGCATGCGTATCGCATTCTCTGCCCTTTCCCTCGTTCGGCGGATCTTCTGCGGATTTATGGCACTCTCCGTCTCCGCAGCCGTGTGACCCCTACCGGTCCAAACGATCCGCAATACCCGGAAAACCCGATAAATCAAAAAAACGTGCTCAAGAGCACGTTTTATCACAAAAGAAACAACCGCCTGTTCAGGGGCAATTGAAGCTTCGCGTGTTCTTAACTAATCCACTCACCTTCCTACAGGTCAAGATATATTGTGTATTTACTCCAACACAAATAGACCAGCGTCTCGTGACACAAACGCCCCTGTAAGTCCAGTGATATGAAATTGCTTAGTTAAGAACAACCGTCAACATCAAGATTTCCCCTTTGGTTATAGGATAGCTGTAGTTTACTATATCTTCCTCCGGGAGTCAATTCATGGATAAGCTATTTTGCGCAGAAGTTAAGCTGCCAGGCAGGGCCAAGCAGGCGCATTACCCTATGACACCAATGTCCGGCAACAGCCCGCCAAAACAAAAAAACAGCCGGTTGCCCGGCTGTCTCTCTTCTTATCTTTATTCCGTTGTGTAAGGCAGCAGTGCGATTTGACGCGAGCGTTTGATCGCGATCGTCAGCATACGCTGATATTTTGCACTTGTTCCTGTTACACGGCGAGGCAAAATTTTACCGCGCTCGCTGATGAACTTCTTGAGCAGTTCAGTGTCTTTATAGTCAATGTGAGTAATTTTGTTCACAGTGAAGTAGCACACTTTACGACGTTTGTTGCGGCCGCCGCGGCGAGCCGGTCTTTTGTCGTTGTCTCCGCCTTCTCTTTGTTTAAAAGCCATGGTCTGTTGTCAGTCCTTCCTTATTTAGAATGGCAAATCATCATCCGATATATCGATCGGTTTTCCGTCGCCCGAAAAAGGATCCTGGTTATTGTTGTTGTTGCGCGAATAATTGCTGTTGTTCCCCCGGCCGCCGCCTCCGCCATAAGAAGGTTCTTCCGGCACCGGGCTTCCGCCCGATCCGCCGCTTCCGCCTTCTCCCCGGCTCTGGGATGATTCAAGGAAACGCACATTATCGGCAATCACTTCGGTTACATAAACGCGTCTGCCTTCGTTGTTCTCGTAGTTCCGCACCTGAATGCGGCCTTCAACCGCCGTCAGACGTCCCTTGCGAAGATAGTTCGCGCAGGTCTCCGCCAGCTGTCTCCAGGTTACTACAGGGATGAAGTCCGCCTCGCGCTCCCCGCCTTGTCCCGTAAACGGACGGTCTACGGCAAGCGTAAACTGCGTTACGGCTACTCCAGCAGGCGTATAGCGAAGTTCGGGATCGCGGGTCAACCGACCGATCAAAATGACACGGTTCAACAATGCATTCCCCTCCTTAAGGGCGATTTCCTTACAAAGTCACGGGCAGCTTAGGCTACGTCGTTCGTGATGAGATAACGAATGACTTCGTCGGAAATTTTCATGAGACGTTCCAGCTCGGTAACAACTGCAGGTTCTGCAGTAAAGTTAACCAGAACAAAAACACCATCACGGAATTTCTTGATCTCATACGCAAGACGACGCTTACCTTGCACTTCGTGCTTCGTAATTTCTCCGCCGTTGGAGATGATGCCTTGGAATTTATCGACTGCAGCTTGAACGGCTTCCTGTTCAATGTCCGGACGAATAATGTACATCACTTCATATTTGCGCATAACTTTCACCTCCTTATGGTCTGAGGCCCCTGATCACGTCAGGAGCAAGGAGCGAGCACAAACTCGCACCATAATAATATATCAAATTCGTCCGCCCATTGCAAGCATTGGCAGCAGCAGAATTACATGATCCGCCGTTTCATGCACACACTATACAGGCAGTTTACTTTCTGTCATTCCAAGGAGGATATTTATGGGCGAACGTACCGAATTCGAAAAAGGCGACCGGGCGCCGAATCCCGGCATTTACACCGAGGTTGGCGAAGCGCGCAGCTTCCACACCCAGATCCAAAATCCAGTGCGCATTGAAATGGAAAAAGGGGATGTGTTCCCTGAAACAACAAACAAAAACCGGAAGTGGAAAAAAGCCGAAAAAGCCCGCGTTCATTAATTTTTAAACGATCTGCATAACCCCAGCATTTCTGCACATACTACAATCAGAGCGGTACACAAGAGAGGTGTGGTTCCGTTGGACATCGCAGTCGAACAAATCACGGGAAATCCGGTTGGCATCTATCGTAAGCAAGGGAAGTGCGCAGGCTAATTCCATCCTGGAGCAAGCCGAGCAAGACCTGAGTGGCCGTAAATGCGTAAGACGATTTCAAAATCAACTGTTGTACCCGCTCTGGAAGGAGACCCGCAAGGGTCTCTTTTCTGCGTTGGAGATCACCTTTTAGATGCCGATACCTCTCAAGCGATTAAACCATCAAAAAAACCTCCGTTCCAAGGAACGAAGGCTGTTCATTATCGTTATGATTAGGTGGCGGAAAGGGTGGGATTCGAACCCACGCACGCTGTGACACGCCTAGCTGATTTCGAGTCAGCCCCCTTGGGCCTCTTGGGTACCTTTCCGCAGCGAATTTCATCTTAACATGAACCGACTAAAAATGCAACCCTTATTGCTCACTTTCTTTTTCGGCCGATCGAAGCACCTTTTTGAGGCTTTTTTCGAACTTTTGGCGCGGGATCAAGACACTGTGCTGACAGCCGACGCACTTGATCCGGATGTCCATTCCCATACGGATGATCTCCATCTCGTTAGTGCCGCAAGGATGCGGCTTCTTCATTTGCACGATATCTCCCAGATGAAACTCCTTTCGCTCCATCTTTATTCCGCTCCTTTCCCTTTTTCCCGATCTGCTGCATACTCACGGGTTGCAGCCTTCCGCTCCGCGTCAGCGGTGTCCCGTTCCGTCTCACCAGCGGCCTTGGATTCTTGGCCGGGGCTGTCTCCCCCGCTTAACTGTCCGCTGGCTTGAGCTTCGGCAGCCTTTGCCGCCTCCTCATCCTGCCGTGCTTTGGCCTCCATCGCCTGCTTAATGTCGTTTTTCATCTGCCGTTCGGCTGCTTCCTTGGCATTTGGCTTACAGCCGGCTGCTACTCTAACCACATATTCAGCCGTCGACATGGACTGAATCCCAAGCAGCTGCGGGTTGGACAAAATGCTGCCGCTCCGCTCCTCGATCCCCTTCAGCGCTTCCTGGATCAAACTGGCCGTCGAATCCAGGCTCTGCTCCATTTTGACCGGCACATCCACAACCGCCAATGCGTTCGCCAAGGAGTAGTTAGTAACATTGGTGATATTGCCGTTAGGAATGACATGCACTTCCCCGGTTTCACTCACCAGCTTGGTTGTCCGCAGTCCGATCATTTCCACCGTCCCTTTAAAGGTTCCCGTCTGGATCGTATCGCCTACCGCAAATTGATCCTCCAAAATAATAAAGAAACCGGTGATTACGTCCTTGACTAGGCTTTGCGCTCCAAAACCGATGGCGAGGCCCAGCATCCCCGCTCCCGCCAGCAGCGGTCCCAGGTCGAAATTGAACTCCGACAAAACGATAAGAATCATTACAAAGTTGCAAATCACGGTCGTTACATTTTTCAGAAGTTCACCCACAGTCGTAAACCGCCGGGTGTTGTTAATCAGCCTGCCGCTTTTTTGCTTCTCAAGTGAACGATCGATAATCCGGTTAACAATACGAATAACGATCCGGGTAAGCAAAAAAATGGCGATAATCCGAATGGCAGAAAACAATATATTTGTCCATACCTCCGGATCGGTAAACCAGTTCCATACTTTATCCTGAATGTTCTCAACATCCATTAGCGGATACAATGTATTATTCAGCCATTTGCCGCTCATCCTTCCCTCCCCTTTCCGTCATCAGATGATAACTTCCCTCTTTATCTTTAAAATAGATCCCTCTAAGTTCCACGGACTGCTCAGTCACAACCCGCTCAACGGCCTCGAGATCCCGGCGAAAAAACTGGATCGACATGGCGCAGCCTGCTGTAATTTCCTTGGGCGTAGGAAAAATATCAATTTCGATTTCTGCATACTCCAGCAGCATTTCTGCCCGCAGCGCCTGCTGGGTCGAATCGAAGGCCAGCAGCATATCTCCTTCCATTGCGTCTCCTCCCGCCTGTTTATTCTCTCTTTCTATCCCTACAAGTATAAAACTCTTCATTCATCCATATACTAGATACCAATACCAACCAACCGGTTCTCCGCAGGTGGAGGTCCCCTCCCCCTTCTTATGCGGGCTCCCTGGACGAAAGGAAGATCGTATGCAGCCCACATCCCATGCAGCTCAGCATGAATCATCCTGTTTAAAAATAGCATATAACGATCCTGAAAGCCATTCCGCCATCATGCATCGTCTCTTGTTCCATTTGTCCAAAACGGGGCCAGGCTCCCCTATTGTGGTCGTCTGTGTCGGGACTGACCGGTCTACCGGAGACGCCCTTGGTCCGCTTGTAGGAACGGCGCTGGCCCGTTACCGCAGCCCGCTGTTCCACCTGTATGGAACGCTTGACGAGCCGGTTCATGCGGTTAACCTTCAGGAGACCCTCAATTCTATCTATGACACGCATCCTGATCCATATATTATAGGAATAGATGCCTGTTTGGGGCACTCCACCAGTGTGGGATGCATCCAGGTGGCGGACGGGCCTCTGCGCCCGGGAGCAGGCGTAAATAAACAATTGCCGCCGGTTGGCGATATCCATATGACGGGTATCGTTAATGTCGGCGGCTTCATGGAATATTTTGTTTTGCAAAACACAAGGCTCAGTCTGGTCATGCGTCTCTCTGAAAAAATCGCATCCAGCCTCTATTCCGCGTTAAAACAATGGTATGCGCATGCTACCCCTGCTGCAGCGCTAGGGTCATCGCCTCTTGTTCTTCGGGAGAAAGCGGATACTGCGAGTTCCCCTCTTGGATCGGCTTGGCATAAATAAACGAATTATCCCGGTTATGGAGACTGGTCAGCACCATTCCGCTGCGGTTAGCATCAAGAATGGCTAGAGAGAAGCTCAGATCATTCCCGCGTTCACCGAATGCATTATACCGCTTCATGCCTACCTTGCCCTTCAGTCCGCGGAGATTCATCTGCACTTCTCTCAGCAGTTCAGCCTGTCCCTGGTATCCTTCCTCCAGTTTGTCCGCCTGCATTTTCAAGTCGATCAGCAGACTCTCCAGATCCTCCACCCCGCTGCCGGCCATCATTACATCATATCGTTTTCTTAATTTACGGAGTTTGGCTCCCTGCATCATCACGACAATTAGCAGCACAATTAGCAGCAGCGTAAAAATCAATACAAACCAATGAATCTGCTCGCCAATCAATTGATTCAAATCCGACATCCCTTACCCATCCTTTTTACGCTTTGTGTTCTTTGAGAGCCTTCCCTCTCCACGCTCCGCCGGACTATTCCTAATTACATTACCGCATCTTTTTATCCACATGTGGACAACTTCATCCATTTTCATTTATCCCCATATAGCCTGGACATAGCTTCCACC
Organism: Paenibacillus nanchangensis; assembly: GCF_046543445.1. NCBI lineage: Bacteria > Bacillati > Bacillota > Bacilli > Caryophanales > Paenibacillaceae > Paenibacillus > Paenibacillus nanchangensis. Next base: position 24,404 of record NZ_JBHOFD010000007.1, on the reverse strand, counting down.
ATTTGTTCAACCTCTGCTTCCGATGTATCCACACCCACAGAAGCGCGAACGGCTCCGCTTCCCATTGTGCCAGCAGCTTCGTGAGCCAGCGGAGAACAATGCATTCCCGGACGAACCGCAATCCCGAACTCTCGGTCCAACCGGAAGGCAACTTCAGCCGAGTCTACCCCTTTAATAATAAAAGAAACCACGCCTGTCCGTTCTACACCCATTGGCGGACCAAGCAAAGCAATACCGGGGATCTTAGCCAGCCCTTCCATCAACCGTTGAGCAAGTCTCCACTCTTTTTGATAGATAGCTTCTACCCCGATTCGTTTCACCCGGTTCACTCCAGCCAACAGGCCGGCTACAGCCGCTGTATTCTGGGTTCCGGCTTCATACCGGTCTGGCCGCACATCCGGCTGATCCGCATTTTCCGACTGACTCCCCGTCCCTCCATGCAGCAGCGGCTCCAGATCAACAGACGGGTGAATATAGAGCCCCCCTGTCCCCTGCGGACCAAGCAGCCCTTTGTGCCCCGGAAAAGCAAGTAAATCAATTTGCATAGCAGCCGCATCAATACCGACAATCCCCGCACTCTGAGCGGCATCTACCAAAAAGAGCGCTCCATGATCTTTTGTGATCGAACCGATTTCACCAATCGGCAAAATACTCCCCAGCACATTGGAACTATGACAGCAAACTATCATCTTCGTTTGAGGCCGAAACAACCGGGTTAACTCGCGGAGATCCACCTGACCTTGGGGATCCACCTTCAAATAATCCACTTCGACAGCTTTTGTCTTCCGCAAGTATTCAAGCGGTCTGCGAACCGAATTATGTTCGGTCATGGTGGCGATTACATGGTCACCTTCCCGCAGCGCCCCTTTTATTGCCAAGTTGAGCGCAAAGGTAGCGTTTGGCGCAAAAGCAATATCCTGCCCATTTGCAATCCCGAAAAGCTCCGCCAGCGCCATTCTCGCACGCACCAACACCCTGCCCGCTTGAACGGCCATGGTGTGATTTCCTCTCCCCGCATTGGCTGCAGACATCTGCATAGCGTCTACCATCGCCTCTATCACTTCAGGCGGTTTAGGCCAAGAGGTAGCGGCATGATCCAAATAGATCACCCGCTTATCTCCACCTCTCCCCTTAGTCATCCCTACCCCTCCCCTACTACGACATGACCTATGCTACTGCCATGATTCGGCACTGGATAAATAAGCTATGGCGCCACATGGAGATAAGCAGCCAATGAAACATGAGACAATATAACCAGCAATCCGATCATCCACTTTAACCCAGCTCCCAGTAGCTGACCAATCTTCCTCCAGCATGAACTAACCAATGAAAAAACATATCCCTTCCTCTCCCCCCGGACAGTTCAGGATATGTTCCAATGCCCATTTTTGTTTAATTGCCTAACAACTCAAGCAACCGCTCCAAATCCTGAGCACTGTAGTAATTCAGTTCAATCTTCCCTTTTTCTTTCCCCTGCTTAATCTTCACCGTCGTCTTAAATCGGTCACGCAGAGTTTCCTCCACACTCTCAATGTAGGGGTCTCTTTTTGTAGTTTTCGCTTTTATTGCGGCCGGTTTGCGATCCAGGTTTTTGACGGCCTCCTCCAGTTCGCGAACACTCCACTGCTCATCAACGCACTGTTTGGCCACCTTTTTGATCTGATCGGCATCTTTAATCCCCACTAATGCCCGGGCATGTCCCATGGAAATTGTTCCACGTGAAACATATTCCTTTACTTCTTCCGGCAGACTCAACAACCGCAAAAAGTTGGCGATATGCGAACGCGACTTTCCGACCTTTAAAGAAAGCTCTTCCTGGGTTAATGAAAATTGGTCCATTAACCCTTGATAAGCAACAGCGACTTCCATCGCATTCAGGTTCTCACGCTGTAAGTTCTCGATCAGCGCGACCTCCATCACCTGCTGATCGCTCATTGTCCGCACGACTGCCGGTATCGTTGCTTTTCCACAATATTGGGAAGCACGGAACCGGCGTTCGCCGGCAATGATCTCGTACCCCTTCAGCACACTGCGTACAATAATCGGCTGGATAACACCATGCTGACGGATAGATTCTGCCAATTCTTGGATAGAATCTTCTTTGAACTCTTTACGCGGCTGGTACGGATTGGCACGAAGCTGGTTAAGCGGGATTTCCACTACCTTATCGTCCTCGTTGATCGCCAATGAAGGGATCAGTGCGTCCAGCCCTTTGCCCAAACGCTTACTCATACGAAACCACTTCCTTTGCCAACTCTAAATAAACCTCTGCGCCTTTGGAACGCGGGTCATACGTAATGATAGATTGACCATGGGACGGTGCCTCGCTCAAACGGATATTGCGGGGAATGATCGTCCGGTACACCTTTTCTTGAAAATATTTCTTAACTTCCTCAATAACCTGGATTCCCAGGTTCGTCCGGGCATCCAGCATAGTCAGCAGCACGCCTTCAATTTGCAGGTGTGTATTTAGGTTTTTTTGCACAAGCCGAACAGTGTTCAGCAGCTGGCTCAACCCTTCAAGCGCGTAATATTCGCATTGAATCGGGATGATCACAGAATCAGCCGCGGTTAAGGAGTTAATGGTTAAAATCCCCAAAGACGGCGGGCAATCAATCAGAATATAATCATAGTTCGCCTTGACTTGATGAAGAGCTTTCTTCAGCTTCAACTCCCGCGAGATGGTCGGAACCAGTTCAATCTCCGCCCCTGCTAACTGGATCGTTGCCGGAATAATATGCAGCCCTTCGATCTGTGTTTCCATAATTGCATCCTTGGGATGTACTTCGTTGATCAATATATCGTATATGCAGTTGGCCACATCGGCCTTGTTAACGCCTACTCCGCTGGTTGTGTTCCCCTGCGGATCAATATCGACAAGCAGCACACGCTTCCCCAGCTTAGCCAGCCCGGCTCCCAGGTTCACAGATGTGGTTGTCTTGCCGACACCGCCTTTTTGATTGGCTATGGCAATGATCTTGGACACTTATTTCACCTCAAATAGTTAGGAAGAATCTTCATGTAGGTCTCAGGTAGACAGGCACCTCTGATGGTCGACAGGGTTGAATAAGGCGTTCAAAACAGGGTGGCCGGATAGGCGAAAAAAAATCAGCCCAACGCCCCACGACTTTTTCGGATGTCTACTCGCTGCGGATGGTTCCGGATATGCTCTAACCCCTAATCACCGGTCTCCCTATGCTTGTCCGATCGGTATGCTCCGGCTAGGGCCACAGAAAAAGCGGCCAATCACCTCAGGGCCGCCTTCAGCTTCAGTTCTTCTATGGTTATCGCTTCGGTATTTGGATGACGATTTCATAGTGATCGCCCCGGTCATTTTCGGAGGTCTTAATCTCCATCCCCGAGCCGGTTACCATATCTATGGATTGGCGAATGGTGTTCAGCGCCAGTCTGACATCTTTAGTGTAGGAAATCCGTTTGGATTTTTTCACTTTGGAAGCTTCTTTATAAAAAGCAATTCGGGCTTCCGTCTGTTTTACGTTCAGTCCTTTGGAAATGATTTCGCCCAATACCTTGAGCTGCATTTCTTCGCTATCGAGCGCAAGCAGCGATCTCGCATGCCGCTCCGTGATCTGGCGCTCCATTAAAGCCGTCTTCACCGGTTCAGGCAGCTGCAGCAGCCGAATCTTGTTAGCAATGGTAGACTGGCTTTTACCCAGGCGCTGAGCAAGACTTTCTTGGGTTAACGAGTGCAGGTCAATCAGCTTCTGATAAGCAATCGCTTCTTCAATTGAAGTCAGACCTTCCCGCTGGAGGTTCTCGATAAGTGCAATGGATGCTGCCTGGGAGTTGTTGAAATCACGGACAATGGCTGGAATATGCTCCATACCCAGCTTTTTCACCGCACGCCAGCGTCTCTCTCCGGCGATGATTTCATACTTGGAATCCCGCATGCGCACAACAATCGGTTGAATCACCCCATGGGTTTTGATTGTCTGGCATAATTCTTCTATCTTCTCATCATCGAAAATCGTTCGCGGCTGATAAGGACTGCTTATCACTTCATGGACCGGAATTTGCTTAATCTCTTCTCCGCTGCTGCGCTCGGTAAATCCAAACAGTTTGGTGAATTGTTCTTTCATTCCGTTCATAACCACCTAATTTCATAATAGTACGATTCGCCGGCTGTTACAGCCGATAACCATTTCATCGTACAGCAGTTGGATCTAACCGATGCCGTCTAAAGGCTGCGTGTATAACACTCTGCAATCCATTATCGGACTTTCTGTAAGTCAATGGCAAGCTTATATCCATCTATGTACCAAAACTGACAAAGGTTGATGTCGGTTTGGAGGAATGCTCGCTCTATTATTCTATCACTTTTCTTGAAAGAATCCTATTCTCCGGCAGAACCTATTTTAAATTTTTGATGGTGTAAGATTGGAACGACTTAGTAAATCGGCGTTCGAGCAGATCAATTACTTAAATAGAAAAAGGCATCTTCACTAGGAAGATGCCTTGAATGTTTCACGTGAAACACTAGATTAATGGGGATTTGGCTGGAACGCCAGCTTTTCTTGGATACTTTGACGGCGTAGATGCCGTTTTACGCACAAAAACGATATGTCTTGCAGAATCCTCGACCGGAAGCTGAAACGCTTCAACGGACTCCAGTTTCCCCTTCAATTCCTTTAAGCTGCGGGAAGCCTCTTGCAGCTCTTCGCTGGGGTCGCTGCCTTTCATTGCCGCAAAAACTCCATCTTGGCGGATAAACGGCAGGCAAAACTCATTTAGCAGCGCCATGCGGGCAACCGCCCTTGCAGTAACAAGATCATATCTATCACGATGCTCTGGCTGGCGGCCGATATCCTCCGCCCTGCCGTGGATAAGATATGCTCCATTAAAACCAAGCTCATTGGCAGTGTGCTGCAAAAAAGAGATCCGTTTATTCAGCGAATCCACCACCGTAAGCTCCAGATGAGGAAAACATATTTTCAGCGGGAACCCCGGGAATCCGGCACCAGACCCGATGTCGGCCATACGCTGGACCCTGTTCATGTCCATGAAAAAAGATAGCGAAACCGAATCATAAAAATGTTTGGTGTACACCTGCTCCCGGTCCGTGATCCCTGTCAGGTTCATTTTTTCATTCCACTCAACCAGCAGTTCAAAGTAACGTTCAAATTGCTCTAACTGCCGGTCGGTAATCTCGATTCCCTTTTCCTCTAAACGGGCTGCGAATTCAGTTTGAACGGTGTCTCTCATTGGGCTTTCGCCGCCGTTACACGGTTGTAATGCTCCATATAGACCAAAAGAATCGAAATGTCCGCAGGTGTAACGCCCGAAATACGCGACGCCTGGCCAATCGACAGCGGACGAATCCGTCCAAGCTTTTGACGGGCTTCCATTGCAAGGCCGTGAATATCGCTATAGTCGATATCCTCCGGAATTTTCTTTTGTTCCATCTTTTGCAGCCGTTCTACATGCTGGAGCTGCTTCTCGATGTATCCCGCGTATTTAATCTGGATCTCCACCTGCTCCTTCATTTCCTCATCCAAAGCGACCTCTGGAGGAGACAGCTGTTCAACCAGGCTGTAATCCACTTCGGGCCGGCGGAGAAGCGTCAGCAGATTGCTGCCGTCTTGAATCGGCGCAGAGCCTCGTTCTTCCAGCATCGCATTGACCTCAGCCGGTTTCACCTTCGCCTCACGCAGACGAACAATTTCTTCCTCTACCCGCCGCTTTTTGTCCAGGAAGGCATCGTACCGTTCCTGCGGAATCAGGCCAATCTCATGACCAAGCGGAGTCAAGCGCAGGTCCGCATTGTCATGCCGGAGCAGCAGCCGGTATTCCGCACGGGAGGTGAGCAGCCGGTACGGCTCATTGGTTCCTTTTGTCACCAGATCATCAATCAGTACACCAATGTATCCCTGTGAACGATCCAAAATCACCGGTTCCTTGCCTTGTACCTTGCGCGCGGCGTTAATGCCCGCCATGATACCTTGTCCCGCGGCTTCTTCATACCCGGAGGTCCCGTTAATTTGACCCGCAGTGAACAGTCCGGGCAGACGTTTGGTTTCAAGCGACGGCCACAGCTGAGTTGGCACCATCGCGTCGTATTCGATCGCATAGCCGTTGCGCATCATCTCTACTTTTTCCATGCCAGGGATCGAACGCAGGACCGCCAGCTGAACATCCTCCGGCAGGCTTGTCGACAATCCTTGGACATAATACTCCGAGGTATTTTTGCCTTCAGGCTCAAGGAAAATCTGATGTTTCGGCTTGTCGCTGAAACGCACAATCTTGTCCTCAATCGACGGGCAGTAGCGTGGGCCAGTTCCTTCAATAATGCCGGAAAACATCGGCGCACGATGCAGGTTGTCATTAATAATGCGGTGCGTTACCTCAGAAGTGTAGGTCAGCCAGCAAGGCAGCTGCTCATTGGAAGACGACTTCGTCTCGTATGAGAAAAACTTCGGCTGTGCATCCCCCGGCTGAATCTCTGTTTTCGAAAAATCAATTGTGTCTTTATGCACCCGCGGCGGCGTACCCGTCTTGAAACGGACGAGTTCAAAACCAAGCTCGCGCAGGTTCTCCGCAAGACGTACGGAAGGCTGCTGGTTGTTCGGGCCGCTTTCGTAAGTCAACTCGCCCATAATTACTTTACCGCGCAAATAGGTGCCGGTCGTCAAGATAACGGCCTTCGCCCGGTAGATTGTTCCCGTCTTCGTAATGACGCCGGTGCACCGGCCATCTTCTACAATCAGTTCCTCGACCATTCCCTGACGCATCGTCAGGTTCGGTGTCTTCTCCATTGTTTCTTTCATGACATGCTGGTATTGAAATTTATCGGCTTGGGCGCGCAGCGCGTGTACCGCAGGTCCCTTACCTGTATTCAACATCCGAAGCTGGATGAAGGTCTTGTCAATGTTCCGTCCCATCTCGCCGCCGAGCGCATCAATTTCGCGTACGACGTGACCTTTGGCCGGCCCGCCGATGGACGGGTTGCAGGGCATGAACGCAACCATATCCAGGTTGATGGTAATCATCAGCGTATTGCAGCCCATCCGAGCGGCTGCCAAAGACGCCTCACAGCCCGCATGTCCAGCGCCAATAACAATAACGTCATAGCTGCCGCCTTCATAACTCATGACCTGTGTCCTCCTTAATAAGGTAAGTTTACTTGCCCAGACAGAACTGGGAAAAAATCTGATCGAGCAGCGAATCCGCCGCCGTATCGCCTACTATCTCACCGAGTTGCTCCCAGGCAAGCCGAACGTCGATCTGAATCATATCGACAGGAATAAGCTGATCGGCCGCGTCGTAGGCATCCTGCAGCGACTGGTGAGCTTTTTTGAGCAGGGCGATATGGCGCACGTTGCTGACATATGTGAGATCGCCCGATTCCAGCTTGCCGCCGAAAAAGAGCGTAGAAATCGCATCCTCTAATTTGTCGAGCCCTTCCTCTTCCAAAACGGACATAGGGACAATGCTCGACTCTTCAAAATAGCGTAATAATACCACTTTGTCAAGCTGGCGCGGTAAGTCCATTTTATTCATGATACAGATGCATTGTCTACCTTTTATTTGTTCCATCAATGCCAGTTCGTCTTCATGGAGCGGTTCACCTGCATTAAGGACCAGCAAAATCAGATCCGCTTCCCCTACCGCCGCTTTAGAACGTTCAACGCCGATTTTTTCCACCACATCAATCGTCTCCCGGATCCCTGCGGTGTCCAGCAGCTTCAGCGGTATATTGTTAATGGTTACGTATTCCTCAATGACGTCCCGAGTTGTTCCTGGGATATCCGTGACAATCGCTTTGTTCTCATGAGCTAAAGCATTCATCAGCGATGATTTGCCTACATTCGGGCGGCCGACTATTGCCGTTGTAATACCTTCCCGCAGGATTTTTCCTTGAGATGCAGTCCGGAGAAGGCGGGTGATTTCCTCCATGACTTCCGTGCTTTTCCGTTTGATCAGCTCTGCGGTCACCGACTCCACATCGTGCTCCGGATAGTCGATGTTGACTTCGATATGAGCGAGCGTCTCCAGCAGGTTCTGCCGGAGCTGGTGAATTCGCTGCGAAAGCGAACCGCCCACCTGTTTAAGCGCAACCGAAAATGCGCGGTCCGATTTAGAGCGGATAAGATCAATGACCGCTTCGGCCTGGGTCAAGTCGATCCGCCCGTTCAGGAAAGCGCGTTTGGTGAATTCCCCCGGCTCGGCCAGGCGGATGTTTTGCTGCAGCAGTAGATCCATCACCCGGCGCACCGAGATCACTCCCCCGTGCGTGCTGATTTCCACCACATCTTCTGTCGTAAAAGAGCGTGGTCCCTTCATTACGGTTACAAGTACTTCTTCCATTCGCTCTCCGTTTGCGGGATCGACGATATACCCGTAATGAACCGTATGCGAATCCGCGGCGGTCAGCGGGATGCGGCCACGGAAGACCGAGTTGGTCTCCGCAATCGACTCGGGTCCGCTGACACGAATAATGGCAATCCCTCCTTCGCCGATCGCGGTAGATACCGCTGCAATCGTATCGCCGGTCATAGCCTGCATGGTTATCCCTCCTATTATAAAAGCGAGCTGTAAAATGATCGTTCAAAAACGTAGGATGCAGTCCGAAAGACGTACCGCTGTTCCCTCTCCTGTTAACTGGATGTCCTCTTTACCAACAACCTATTCGTATCAGGAATGACAGCTGAAGTAAATGTGGCTCATGAAATCCCCGTCTATTGAAAAAGTGCTGCCGAAAATGCACGCTGTGCGATGAGGCTGGACGCAATAAAGTTCTCTATTTCAAAAAAACAATGACCCCTTCATAGTCAAGGAGTCATTGCGCCAAATATTCTCTACTTTAAGGTAATCACTACACGCCGGTTTGGCTCTTCGCCCCGGCTGATCGTGTGAACCTGCGGGTGATTCTGGAGCCTGGAGTGAATAATCTTGCGTTCCTGTGGCGGCATCGGTTCAAGCACCACTTCTTTGCGGGTGCGGACCACCCGTCCCGCCAGCCTGTCCGCCAGGTCTTCCAGCGTTTTTTTGCGCCGTTCCCGGAAGTTCTCGGCATCAAGCACAACACGGAGGAAGCTGTCCGAATAACGGTTCGCGATAATATTCGTCAAGTATTGCAGAGCATCCAAAGTCTGTCCCCGTCTGCCGATCAGCAGCCCAAGCTCCGGGCCCGAAATATGCAGTGTCGTATGATCCTTGGAATGGACGGTCTCCACTTCGACCTTCAGCCCCATCCCCTCGGCGACATCCACAATAAAGCGTTCCGCTTGGCGATAAGCTTCTTCCGGCGAGGTTTCGGAAATCTGGTGCGGCACGACCCCGCTTGCCTCTTCCGTAGGTTCAGGCTGCGACTGCTGAGGCGGTGACGGAGCTTTCGCCGCTGACACCGGCGCCGGTTCGGGAAGCAAAGTCAATTCGACTTTGGCTCCCTTGACGCCGATAAGTCCCAGGAATCCCTTGGAGGGCTGTTCCAGTACGCTGACCGTAACCCGGTCTTTGTTCACCCCAAGCTGGGCAAGTCCACGTTCTACAGCTTCTTCAACGGTTTTTCCTGTTGCGACGACTTTTGTCATTTGGATTTTTTGGCTCCCTTCGTACCCTTCCCGCCCTTGGCATTACCGGTTCCGGCTGTGGCTACAGCAGGTTGAGGTTTATGGTTCCGATACAGGAAGTAGTTCTGGATGATCGTGTACAAGTTACTGTATACCCAGTACAGAGGAAGAGCGGCCGGGAAGTTATAGGACATAATGAAGATCAATACCGGATAGATCATCATCATAAACTGCATCGGTCCCTGCATCTGGGACGGATTCATGGAAGACATCATCTTGGTCTGCAAGTAGGTAGTCAATGCGGCAATCGCCGGGAGGATAAACAGCTTGTCCGGCTGGCCGAGCTGCAGCCACAGGAAAGTGTGCTCCCGAATATCCGGGTTATAGTAGATGGAATTGTACAGCGCGATAAAAATCGGCATTTGCACCAGCAGCGGAAGACAGCCCGCCATTGGATTAACCTTGTTCTCCTGGAACAGACGCATCGTTTCCTGCTGGACTTTTTCAGGCTGATCCTTATATTTTTTCTGGATTTTCTGGAGCTCCGGCTGGATGGCCTGCATTGCACGCGAGCTTCTGACCTGCTTGAGCGTCAGCGGCAGAATCAGCGTCCGTACGATGACCACCATTACAAGAACCGCCAGTCCATATTCTCCGTTAAACCACTTTGCGAACGTATCCAAGGCTACGGCAAAATAATAAACGACGTTGCTCTGCCAGAAGCCTCCGTTTTTCAAGTCTTCCGTGGTATGCGTCACCGTTGTGGTCGGAGCGCAGCCCGACAGTACGGCCATCGACAATACCAGCACAGCGATGAGGAAAAGCCATTTTCCCCGCCTAGTCTTCAGTAGAGACACCTCATAACCCCTCTCTTAACATTCCATTTCACCGTAAATCATACCATACTTGAACATACAAATAAACAAGCCGCCCCCGGCCCGATTATCTGCGCGAGGCCTTGAGCAGCTTGGCTTTGCGGAGGACGTGCAGCACACTTTTGTCCAGCTCGGCAAAGCTCATCGATAAGGCGCCTTTGCGCACGATGAACACGAGGTCCAAATGATCCGCGATCTCCGCTTCATGACTTCTTACAATCTCTTTGACTACCCGCCGCATCCGGTTGCGGACAACGGCATTGCCCACCTTTTTGCTGACGGATACGCCGAGCCGGAATTGCTCCACCTCTTTGCGGTGGAACCAATACACCACAAACTGGTGGTTCGCAAACGATTTGCCATGACGGTACACGGTGCTGAAATCGGTCCGGTTTCGCAAACGCAGTCTTTTGTGCACGGGAAATCTCCTTGTACAAAATCCGGACGCCGATACGTCTGCCGGATTTTCTTCTTCTAATATAATAGTATGGTCAGGCTGTACCGGGAGTAAACGACTTGTCTGGTACTCCCGTAAAGAATAAACCGTCCTAAGAAAAAAAGACCACCGGAGTGGTCTTGATCGCCTGACTTACGCGCTCAGAACTTTTCTTCCTTTCAAGCGGCGAGCGGCCAGAACTTTGCGGCCGTTTTTCGTGCTCATTCTTTTACGGAAGCCATGCACCTTCTTGCGTTTGCTCACATTCGGTTTAAATGTAGGTCTCATGAATTGCACCTCCCTTACAGGAACTTAACTACTGTCTTCATCCGCAGGAATGCTTATAATGCTTCCCTTTATATATAGGGACAGTATTCACGTCGTCAATCATCAACATTAGAGGCATAACCTCACAGAAAACGCCTTTATATATTTAACCATAAACTTCAAAGAGAAGTCAACCATCATTCTCCGCTTCCTTCTCTGTTCCTTCCCCTGTTTGTCTGCCTGCAGTTTTTCCTGCAGTTTGCTTTCAGTCAGTTTTCAGTGAGTATCCCCAGTGTTCAGTATTTCAGTATCCCCGGATTCACCGCTGTCTCTATTCCAATTTTCCTCTCCCCTGTTCTTGAGTCACTACGGCTCCCTCCCTCTTTTTCTTCCTGCCTGATTTTTATTTCATGCGTTTTTTCACGCTCTTTTTTCTTCCTCCCTCTTTTTCACAGGGTTCAGAGGAGAATGACAAAGTCCAGTACGGCGATGTCCTCCCCCATTTGTCCGTTCCAAAGCCATCAATTTAAGGCCAAGTGCCAGCACCCGTTATTACGGAAGTGACTTTATTAACACCGAACAGCGATCCGGATCCTGGAATCAAGTTTGCCGTTTTACTGTTGGCCCTTTTTTTGGCCTTCTTTGTGGCCTTCTTTGTGGCCTTCTTTGTGGTGTTCTCTGTGGTGTTCTCTTTGGTGTTCTGCTTGGTTTATTGTCTCTGGTTTTGTTATTTGGTTAGCTGCTTGGTTCGCAGTTTGGTTTATCTGGGCATGGCTATAGGCGGTCAGGCCGTTTATCCACAGCTGCACTCTCCGCACGATTCATCCACAGCCTGTCCGACTTATCCACCGGTGTGCGGATAAAATGCCCGTATGGGAGCAAACTGTGAATAAATGTCGTCGGATGCCGGCGGATTTTGTCAAAGGATGAACAGAATATCAACAATATGTAGTGTTGTGCCTAAAATTTATACACAAGTGATTGAATTTGTGGATAAAATATCTGCGCTCATTGAAAAACAAGGGCTGTTTTGCTATGATGGTATTACTTTTGAATGTGAATAGATTTGATTGTCCTCCATATTATCAACAAGTTGTGGATAAAGTTGTGAACAATTCAAGTTTATCCATATTTTTTTGTCTCCAGGGTCTGCATACTGGGGATAATTTTCTGCATGTTTCGCTATTTTCTTCAAGATCTCCACTGCATGGCTCAAGACTTCATGGCTCAAGCCACATTTGGAAGATTAAAGGAGTGACAGTCCGTGGACAGCCATACTTCCGAATTATGGCAGCAAATATTAACGATTATTCAAACCAAATTAAGCAAACCAAGTTTCGATACTTGGTTTAAGGCAACGAAAGCGCTCACGTATTCGTCCCAGGGACTTGTGATATCCGCGCCAACGACCTTTGCGGTTGAATGGCTCGAAAGCCGGTATACGAAGCTGGTTGCCGCTACGGTATATGAGGTGACCGGCCAGCAGGTGAACGTCAAGTTCGTCATTGAAGAGAGCAAGCCTGCCGAACCGGTGGTGCAGCAGAGCGCTCCCCCGCCGGCGGTACTGCGGGAAGAAGCGCAGACGCATATGCTGAACCCGAAATATACGTTCGATACGTTCGTTATCGGGTCCGGCAACCGGTTTGCGCACGCGGCTTCGCTGGCCGTCGCAGAAGCGCCGGCCAAAGCGTACAATCCGCTGTTCCTGTATGGAGGCGTAGGACTCGGAAAAACCCATTTGATGCACGCGATCGGCCACTATATTTTGGAGCACAACCCCAGCAATAAAGTCATCTATATCTCTTCCGAGAAATTCACGAACGAATTCATCAACTCCATCCGCGACAACCGCGGCGAGAGCTTTCGGAACAAGTACCGGAACGTAGATATTTTGCTGATTGACGATATTCAATTCCTGGCCGGCAAGGAATCGACGCAAGAGGAATTTTTCCATACGTTTAATGCGCTGCATGAGGAACGGAAGCAGATCATTATCTCAAGCGACCGGCCGCCCAAGGAAATTCCGACCCTGGAAGAACGGCTGCGCTCCCGGTTCGAGTGGGGACTCATTACCGATATTCAGCCGCCGGATCTGGAGACACGGATCGCCATTCTGCGCAAGAAGGCCAAAGCGGAGAATCTCGATATTCCGAACGAAGCAATGATGTATATCGCCAATCAGATCGATACGAATATCCGGGAGCTCGAAGGCGCGCTCATCCGGGTTGTCGCCTATTCCTCGCTTACCAACCAAGACGTCACAACGCATCTTGCGGCGGAAGCGCTGAAGGATATCATTCCTTCCAGCCGGCCAAAGATGATTACGATACAGGACATCCAGCAGCGCGTCGGCGAATACTTCAACCTGCGCCTCGAGGACTTCAAAGCGAGAAAACGCACCAAAGCCGTAGCGTTTCCGCGGCAAATCGCCATGTATCTGTCCCGGGAGCTGACCGATTATTCGCTGCCGAAGATCGGCGAAGCGTTTGGCGGACGCGACCATACGACCGTCATCCATGCGCACGAGAAGATCACGCAGTCGCTGAAGAACGACCAGGAGCTCTACAAAGTGGTAACCAACATCTCGGAAAAAATTAAAAATCCTTCCTAACCGGGAAGGAGTCCAGAGCCTATACACAATTTATACACATGTGGGTAGGCTTAATTTTATGCCGATCATGCGGCTTATCCACATATTCAGTGCCCCTACTACTGATACTACTAGTATTTAATAATAAATCATCATCAATAGCGAAGTACGCGAACGGCTCATTCGCCGGACCTCCCCATTTCCCGATAGGAGTGACATTATGAAAATCACCATTCTTAAGAACGAATTGAACGAAGCCATTCAGCATGTATCCAAAGCTATCTCCAGCAGAACAACTATCCCCATCCTCAGCGGCATCAAGCTGGAAGTGAATTATCAAGGGGTCACGTTAACCGCAAGCGATACGGATATTTCCATCCAATCGTTTATTCCGGCCGAGAACGATAACGAGCAGATTGTCCAGGTGGAGCAGCCCGGCAGTGTGGTGCTTCCCGCCAAGTTTTTTGTGGAGATCATCAAAAAGCTTCCGTCCAAAGAAATCCAAATGGAGGTCAAAGAAGGCTTCCAGACGCATATCGCTGCCGGCGCCACAGAAATTCAGATGGTAGGTTTGGACCCCGAGGAATTCCCGGTACTTCCAGATATTGAAGGCAACGAAACCATCTCCATCCCGGGAGATCTGCTAAAAAATATGATTAAACAAACGGTTTTTTCCATTTCCACTCAAGAAACAACACCGATTCTGACCGGTGTGCTGTGGAATTTGGCTGAAGGTGAATTCAAATTTACCGCGACCGACCGCCACCGCCTGGCCACCCGGGCTGCACGGCTGGAGGGAACCGAAGAAGTCCGCTTCTCTAATGTCGTTATAGCAGGCAAAACGCTGAATGAGCTCAGCAAAATCATTCCTGACCAAAACATGCTTGTCGATATTGTCGTCGCCGATAACCAAGTGCTGTTCAAATTGGACAGGGTGCTGTTTTATTCCCGTATTTTGGACGGGATCTATCCGGATACTTCTAGAATTATTCCGACGGCGTACAAAACAGAACTTACTTTGGACACAAAAAAATTAAGCGAATCGATCGACCGTGCTTATTTGCTGTCCCGTGAGGAAAAAACAAATATTGTGCGCATGCAGACACTCGAATCCGGGGGGATCGAGATTTCCTCCAGTTCCTCGGAGCTTGGACGCGTGCGTGAAGAATTGGACGTTGCTGATTTCAAGGGTGAACCCCTGAAAATTTCGTTCAACTCCAAATATATGCTCGATGTGCTCAAAGTTGTGGAGAGCGAGCAGCTGACGATTGCTTTCACCGGCATGATGAGTCCCATCATTCTCAAACCGCTGGATGACAGCCAAAGCCTGTACGTTATTTTGCCGTACCGAACAACCAACTAAGCGCTCTTTCCACGCTTGTGGATAAGTAGCGGAGAGGAAACCGAAGATGAAACCAATTGTTATCCACAGTGGATATATTAAGCTGGATCAGTTTTTAAAGCTGGCGGATTGTGTATCCACAGGGGGAATGGCAAAGGCGCTGCTGCAGGAAGGAATGGTCACCGTCAACGGCGAGAAGGAAGAACGGAGAGGGCGCAAGCTGTATCCCGGAGACCGGATTGACGTTCAAGACTGCGGCAGCTTTGAAATCAGGACAGAAGAATAACTCCCCTTGTGGGATGGTTTGGGGGAGGGAAGCCCAGCGTGTTTGTCAATCAGATCGCCCTTCAGCATTACCGGAACTACGATCAGCTGCGGCTTGAGCAGCTTGGCGACGTCAACCTTATCCTCGGGCAAAATGCACAGGGCAAAACCAATCTGATGGAGGCGCTGTTTGTGCTGGCCATGACCAAAAGCCACCGGACCTCCAAGGACCGGGAGCTGATCTCTTTTGACGCGCCGGACGGAGCTGCCCGCCTGTATGCCGAGGTTGAACGGAAATACGGCGAAATCAAGCTGGAAATGACGTTGTCCCCGCAAGGGAAAAAAGCGAAGATCAACGGGCTGGAACAGCGCAGGCTGAGCGAATTTGTCGGTTCGCTAAATGTGGTGATGTTTGCGCCCGAGGATCTGGAAATCGTCAAGGGCACGCCCGGTGTCCGCCGGCGGTTTCTCGACATGGAGATCGGCCAGGTTCAGCCGGGTTACCTGTTTCACCTCCAGCAGTATCAGAAAGTGCTTGTTCAGCGGGGCAATCTGCTGAAGCAGCTCTGGGGAAAAGAGGGAGCGGCACGCGACATGCTGGAGATCTGGGATGCCCAGCTTGCGGACCATGGTGTTAAAATCGTCAAAAAAAGGAAACAATTCATAAAGAAACTGCAGGTGTGGGCAGAGGATATCCACCGGGGAATCACGAACGGGGGAGAAGAGCTCAAGCTGCAGTACGTTCCTTCTTTCGGGCAGCGGGAGGAAGAAGATGAAGCTGTCTTATTGGACGAATTTATGTTAAAGTTATCACAAACGAGAGAACAGGAAATCAGGCGCGGCATGAATCTGACGGGTCCTCACCGCGATGACCTGTCCTTTTTTATCAATGGCAGGGAAGCGCAGACGTACGGCTCTCAGGGGCAGCAGCGCACGACCGCCCTGTCGCTCAAGTTGGCTGAAATTGAACTCATCCATGAGGAGATCGGCGAATATCCGGTACTGCTCCTTGATGATGTGCTGTCGGAACTGGATCCATACCGGCAGACGCAGCTGATCGAGACATTTCAGAGCAAGGTTCAGACGTTCATCACCGCCACCGGCATCGAAAGCCTGAAGGCCGACAAGCTGAAGGGTGCGCATTTGTATCATGTCCGTGACGGACAGGTGGGCAGGTAAAGCAGAAGTGAATCCGTGTGGTTCAAGGGGGAGAAGCTGCAGGCATGTATATCCATCTGGGCGGGGAGAAAATTATCCGGTCATCGGAGCTGATTGCCATCTTCGATGTTTCCATCGAGAAATCATCCAAGGCATCCAAACAGTTCGTCAGTCAGTCGCTGCAGCAGAAACGGTTGGAACGGATAGGCGAAGAAGAAGCCAAGTCGATTGTCGTAACGAAGAATCTCGTTTATTATTCCCCGATTTCTTCATCCACCCTTAAGAAACGCGCAAGAATACTGCCGGATTTATAACCCGACTGGGATAAATGAGCAAAATCGAAAGAAGTAGGTGAAGGCATGTCTATGAATCAACCGACATACGATGAGAGCCAGATTCAGGTTCTGGAAGGGCTGGAAGCGGTCCGGAAGCGTCCGGGGATGTATATCGGCTCGACCAGCGCCAAGGGTCTGCATCATTTGGTATGGGAAGTCGTCGACAACAGTATTGACGAAGCTCTGGCCGGTTATTGCGACCGGATTCAAGTGATTGTCCATGAGGATAATTCCATTACCGTGGTCGATAACGGACGGGGGATCCCCGTAGGCGAGCACGCCAAACTGAAGAAATCGGCGCTTGAAGTCGTTATGACCGTCCTGCATGCCGGAGGCAAATTCGGCGGCGGCGGATATAAAGTATCGGGCGGTCTGCACGGCGTCGGGGTTTCCGTCGTTAACGCCCTGTCCGAGAAAGTAATTGTTACCGTCAAGCGGGAAGGCCATATTTATCAGCAGGAATACCGGCGCGGCGCCCCGCAGTATGATATCAAGATCATCGGCGATACCGAAGAGACGGGTACGACGACTACCTTCCTTCCCGACCCGGAAGTGTTCACCGAGACCGTAGTATATGACTATAATACGCTGCTGACCCGGATTCGCGAGCTAGCTTTCCTGAACAAAGGGATCGAGCTGTCTCTCAAGGACGAGCGGACCGGCGCTTCCAACACCTTTAAGTACGACGGGGGCATCGTTGAGTATGTCAAGTACTTGAACGAGAAAAAGGAAGCGCTGCATGAGCAGCCGATTTACGTGGAAGGCTCGCGTGAAATGATTCAGGTCGAAGTAGCGCTGCAATATAACGAGACGTATACGGAGAATATTTATTCTTTTGCGAATAACATTCATACCCATGAAGGCGGAACACACGAGTCGGGCTTCAAAAGCGCGCTTACGCGGATTATCAATGATTACGCCCGGAAGACGGGGATGATCAAAGAGAACAACGCCAACCTGACCGGGGATGATGTCCGCGAAGGATTGACGGCGATCATTTCCGTGAAAATTCCTGAGCCGCAGTTTGAAGGCCAAACGAAAACCAAACTCGGCAACAGTGAAGTCCGCGGTATCGTGGAATCCTTGTTTGGCGAGAAGCTGCAGGAGTTTCTTGATGAGAACCCCGCGGTATCACGCCGCATTCTGGAGAAGTCGCTGCAGGCTTCCCGGGCGAGAGAAGCGGCGCGCAAAGCGCGTGAGCTGACACGCCGCAAGAGCGCTTTGGACGTCGGCTCCCTGCCGGGGAAGCTCGCGGATTGCTCCTCCAAGGACGCGTCCATCAGTGAGCTGTTCATCGTCGAAGGCGACTCCGCAGGCGGATCGGCCAAACAGGGCCGTGACCGGAACTTCCAGGCGATCCTGCCGCTTCGGGGCAAAATCTTGAACGTAGAGAAAGCGCGCCTTGACCGGACGCTGTCCAATGCGGAGATCCGGGCCATCATCACGGCGCTCGGAACAGGCATAAGCGACGACTTTGACCTGTCGAAGGCCCGGTATCACAAGGTTATTATTATGACGGATGCTGATGTCGACGGCGCCCATATCCGGACTCTGCTGCTTACGTTCTTTTACCGCTACATGCGCAAGCTGGTAGAGGAAGGGTATATCTACATCGCCCAGCCGCCGCTCTTCAAAGTGGAGCGCAATAAAGTGATCCGCTATGCCAACAGCGAGCGGGAACGCGATGAGATTATTGCTTCATTCGGAGAGAATGTCAAAGTGAACGTACAGCGGTACAAAGGTCTTGGCGAGATGAACGCGGAACAGCTGTGGGAGACCACAATGGACCCCGAGAGCCGGACGATGCTCCAGGTCACCGTCGAGGATGCCATTCTTGCGGACAGCTTGTTTGACACCCTGATGGGCGATAATGTGGAGCCCCGCCGGGATTTTATCCAGGAGCATGCCAACCAGGTACGCAATCTGGATATCTAACAATCGCATAGACGCAGCGGAAGCCTCCGTCCTGCCCCTTAGGGGGCGGACCGGAGGCTTTTGGATGTGAAGGCGCGCCGCTGGGCAGGCCTGCGTGTGGAGGAGGCAGAAGAGCGGAGCAGTGGATTTCTGCGGGACAAAGAGGTTTTAGCGCGGCCTACCCGGCCGTAAGCCTCGGCATACCGGTGGATTTTGCGGTAGATCGACTTGTCGGGAAACAGTTTAAAGACGGCGATAGAGGGCAGTGTATTGACCTCAAGGAGCCAGGGGTGAAGTTCCCCGTCCAGTGCGACGTCAAGACCAACCTCTTTGATCCCCGGATAGTGGCGTTCCAGTTGGCGGGCAATCCGGATTCCAAGAGCGGCCAGCTCGTTCTCCAGCGACTCGAATTCCCGCCGGTTCTTCGTGTATTCGTTGAGCACTTCCTCAACTGACAAAATGCTGCCGCCGTTATGGTAGTTGGTCACAATTTTGTTGGCGGCAGCCACCCTGCTGAGCATGCCGGTTGTTTCCCAGCGGCCTGAAGGGGTTTGCTGGGTCAGGACTCTAAGGTCAAAGGGGCGATTCCGGTGCGTCAGAAGTCCAATCCCTTTTTGGATCAAATACAGGTGTCCTTGCATACGCCGTTCGATGGCCTGATGCAGCAGCTCCAGCGCTATAAATGACTTCGCAGTCTGACCGTACCGTAAAATATATACGGTTTGGGAGGGCGGGCTGTCCGCCCCCTTCGTGTCGGGACTTGGGGACAACTCCTGGGCGGACTGGATGGTCCGGGCTTCAACGCGCATGACGCCTTTCCCGTAAGTGCCCCGGTCCGGTTTAACATAGACTGTTCCGTATTGAACCAGCATGTCATCCAAAGCGCCAAAGCTGTAATGTCGGGTATCCGGGATATACGTGGAGAGCGAGGGGTTCGCAAGAAGCGCACGGGTTTTGGCCCATTTGCTCGCCACTCTTTGAATTTTCATGAAAATCCCTCCTGTTGAATGTACGGCTAAGGGCAATTCCAAAAGTCGGCCTTTACTGCCGCGGGGAAATGTCAGGACAATCCGGGCAAACAATGATATAATATAAGGATATGGCGTCAGCAAAATCCTCGGATTTTGTGATCATTTCGCCCTATCAGTTATTAGTCTATGTGCCAAAGGCGTATGCGGAGAGGGCTGCTGTCCCGGTATACGAAAATCACCGCTTTGGCCCATTCCGGGCCGCTGTGTTTAATTGTCCGCTTTTTGTGAAAGTAATATAATTAAAGACAGTGGATTTCCTATGCACTGTTACTCTTTTATCTATTTTTCTTACTGCGGTTACGTCATTCTGCGGGAAACCGGCAAGTGGTTTTCTGCCGAATGGATTTGTATATTCGCCGCATAAACGGTGAGCGGAAGACGAAGACAGCTGCCGGAAGCGGTTTACGGTGTTTTTAACTGAAGGAGGTCCAATAAGAGCAATGGCTGAACAAAACAACCCGCAAATTATTGACCGGGACATTGGGGAGGAAATGCGTGATTCCTTTATGGATTACGCGATGAGTATCATTGTCAGCCGGGCTTTGCCGGATGTGCGGGACGGACTTAAGCCGGTTCACCGGCGTATTTTGTATGCCATGTCCGAGCTGGGGATGTCTCCGGACAAGCCGCATAAGAAGTCGGCGAGAATCGTCGGCGAGGTCATCGGTAAATACCATCCTCACGGTGATTCCGCGGTGTATGAAACGATGGTACGGATGGCGCAGGATTTCTCGATGCGCTACATGCTTGTGGACGGGCACGGCAACTTTGGTTCGGTTGATGGTGATATGGCCGCTGCGATGCGGTATACGGAAGCCCGCTTAACCAAAGTCGCTATGGAAATGCTTCGGGATCTGAACAAGGAGACCGTTGACTTTGAACCGAACTACGACGGCGAAGAGAGGGAGCCGGTGGTGCTGCCGGCCCGTTTCCCGAACCTGCTGGTTAACGGGGTAGGCGGGATTGCCGTAGGTATGGCTACCAATATCCCTCCGCATAACCTGGGAGAGGTTATTGATGGCGTACAGGCTATGATTCGCAATCCTGATATTACGTCAATGGAACTGATGGATTACATTAAGGGACCGGACTTTCCGACAGCGGGTTATATTTTGGGCCGTGAAGGGATCCGGCAGGCGTACCGGACAGGACGAGGTTCGGTTACGATGCGGGCCAAGGCGAACATCGAGGAGAACAACGGCAAGGCAAAGATTGTTGTTTATGAACTGCCTTACCAGGTAAATAAAGCAAGACTGGTGGAGAAGATCGCCGAACTGGTGCGGGAGAAGCGGATTGAAGGTATTACCGATCTCCGTGATGAATCTGACCGGAACGGAATGCGGGTCGTGGTGGAGCTTCGCCGCGATGTAAACCCGAATGTCGTACTGAACAACCTGTACAAACACACCTCCATGCAGACTACCTTTGGCATCAATATGCTTGCGATTGTAAACAAGGAACCGAAGGTGCTCAATCTGCGTGATGTTCTGTATTATTATTTGCAGCACCAGGTTGAGGTTATTCGCCGGCGTACGGAATACGATCTGAAAAAGGCGGAAGCCCGTGCCCACATCCTGGAAGGTCTGCGAATTGCCCTTGATCATTTGGATGAAGTCATCGCTCTGATCCGTGCTTCCCGGACAACGGAAATCGCACGTGAAGGATTAATGACTACATTCAACCTGTCAATCGAGCAGGCCCAAGCTATCCTCGACATGCGGATGCAGCGCCTGACGGGTCTGGAACGCGAGAAGATTGAAGAAGAATACAACGAGCTACTCAAGAAGATCAGCGAGTACCGCGCCATTTTGGCGGATGAGTCTCTGATTCAGCAAATTATCGGGGAAGAGCTCCAGGAAATTCGCGAGCGGTTTGGCGACGAGCGCCGGACGGAAATCACGGTCGGCGAAGAAAGCATTTTGGATGAGGACCTGATCCCGCGTGAAGAGGTTGTTATCACTGTCACGCACACCGGTTATATTAAACGTCTTCCGGTCAGCACGTACCGCAGCCAGAAGCGCGGAGGCCGGGGTGTAGTGGGGATGGATACGAAGGATCATGATTTCGTAGAGCATCTCTTCGTCAGCAACTCCCATAACTACCTGATGTTCTTTACGGACAAAGGCAAGGTATACCGGATCAAAGCATACGAGATTCCGGAGCTGGGCCGGACAGCCCGGGGGACACCGGTCATTAACCTGATCCAAATTGAACAGGGTGAGAAGATCAGTGCCGTTATCCAGGTGGAAGAAGCGGACAGCGACAAATATCTGTTTTTTGCGACCAAGGAAGGGATCGTCAAGAAGACTCCGCTTGAGGACTATAACAATATCCGCAAGGGCGGTCTGATTGCAATCAATCTGCGTGAGGAAGACGAGTTGATTGAAGTCAAGCTGACGGACGGCCAGCAGAATCTGATTTTGGGTACGGCGCGCGGTATGTCGATTACCTTCTCGGAGAATGATGTTCGCTCCATGGGCCGCAGTGCTACCGGCGTTAAGGGCATCAACCTTGACGAGGAAGATCATGTCATCGGCATGGACTGCTTTAGCGACGATCAGGAAGTGCTGATTGTAACAACCAAAGGCTACGGTAAACGGACGCCAGGCAGTGAATTCCGCTTCCAGTCACGCGGCGGCAAGGGTATCAAAATGATTAATCTGACGGACAAAAACGGTCCCGTAGTCGGTCTCAAGGTTGTGAAACCTGAGGAAGACCTGATGATCATTACGACAAGCGGAACGCTGATCCGGACCAGTATGGACGGCATTTCCACGATGGGCCGCTACGCGCAGGGCGTGAAGCTGATCAACATCCGTGAAGATGATGCGGTAGCCACACTGTGCCGTGCCGATAAAGAAGAAGAACTGCCTGAATCTGAAGAAGATCAGGAACTTGGTCTCGGCGAGGCAGAAGAGACTGCAGTAAATGAGGAAACGAATGAAGATACGGAGCCTCAAGAAGAATAGATGCTATAAGCGGAGCCTTCGGGCTCCGTTTTTTTTAGTCTGGTGGGATATACCCCGCCGTATTTGCGTCATGATAAGGTGCAGAAGCAGATTGTCGGCCTCATCGTTCCGTACTATAATTAAACAGACCGTCCCGTCCGGTAAACAGCAGCATGCTTGCGAACGGAGCGTTAGAGAAAGTAAGGGGTTGATTGTATTGCCGAGCGTATCCTTAGCGGAACTTAAACCCGGTGCCAAAATTAGCAGCGATGTAATTACTCCGCTGGGCGGCGTCCTGTATCCGAAGGGGAAAGTGATTTTACCGCGGGACCTGGAGATTCTTGAGGCGTTTTTAATCAAGCAGGTGGAAATAGAAGGAGAAGAGGCGGACAAGTCCCCAGAAACAGCTAAAGGGGAGAAAGGGGCAGTCCCGGCTGGTAGTAATAAGGAATTGAGCAAAAATGTCTCTACACTCCAGACGGAGTATACAAAAATGCTGAAGCTGATGAAAACGAGTTATCGTTCGGTTGTAGGTGCGTCTTTGCCGATTTTGGAGCTAAGAAGCGGCTTGGAAGCATTAATTGGGCATATTAAGGACTACCATGTGCTTCAATTTACACCTCCCCAATTGACTGAAGCAGACTATATTTATCATAAAGCTGTATTGTCGGCGTTGACCTGTTATCGGCTTGCCCAGTGGTGCGGATATCCGTCAAAGGATTGGATGCAGATGGCCTTTGCCGGGCTGCTGCATGACATAGGGAATGGCAAAGTCGATCCCGATCTTCTGGACAAGCGCCAACCGCTGGATGCAGGTGAGCGGGAAGAAGTCCGCAAACATACCACCTACGGATACCAGCTGCTGCGAAATGTAACGGCCATCAACGAGGGCGTGCGATTGGCCGCACTCCAGCATCACGAAAAAATCGATGGTTCGGGTTACCCGCTTAAGCTGGAGGGCAGCCAGATTCACGATTATGCCAAGATTGTAGCCGTGTCAGATATTTTCCACTCAATGACTCTGGAACGGGCCTATAAGAAAGCTCAATCCCCGTATCTCGTGCTGGAGGAACTGCATACCGAGAGTTTTGGCAAGCTGGACCCTTCTATTGTTCAGACATTTATCCAGAAGACCACGGAGCTGTATAACGGAATTAAAGTGAAGCTGAATGATGGAAGACAAGGCGAAATTATATTTACTGACCGGAATCATCCTACAAGACCGATGGTGCAGTGCGGAAGTACGATTGTAAATCTGGCGCAGCAGAGAGAGTTCTTTATCCAGGAGATTGTAGTATAGTTGTTGAGCGATAGCCGCAGAGAGGCTTTCGCAGAGGGGCTTGTCGAGTGTACTCTGCGGCAGCAGCGAACTTAATTGGGGTTTATTAGCTGCCTGTCGAATACCGCAGGTGACCATTCTATATTGCAGGTACCCTACCTGCACGATAAGGATGAAATTACCTGCGGATTATATTCTATTATTGCTTGCATATCGTCGTAGGACATGGTATATTCTTATTCCGGCCGAAAAACACTGGCTGGCTCGAAAAACTAAATCAAAAAAAGAGCTTGCTTTCTTGCTCAGAACATGATATAGTATAAGAGTTGCTGGTGAGACATTGACCGGCAGCGATCGAGAAGCTTGATCTTTGAAAACTGAACAACGAGTGAGTGAAAATCACTTCGGTGATTTCACAAATGAGAATTTATTCTG